>ONFC01000128.1 GCA_900317035.1 uncultured Eubacteriales bacterium | reverse complement strand
AGGATGAGGAGCGACGGATCCATCAGAAGGACGCGCGCGATACAAAGAAGCTGCTTCTGCCCCTCCGACAGAGAGATGTCCTTGCCGGGAACGGTGTCATACCCGTCCGGAAGTCTCTTGATAAAGCCGTGCGCGCGGGCTGCTTTTGCTGCCGCGATGATCTCTTCTTCCGTCGCATCCGGGCGCCCGTACGCGATGTTGTCACGGATCGACCGCTCGAGGAGCCACGTCTCCTGAAGCACCATGCCGAATCTTCTTCTAAGCTCGGATCTGCTCATCTCCGTGATGTCTTTTCCGTCGATCAGGATCCGTCCGGAATCCGGCTCATAGAAGCGCATGAGAAGGTTCATGAGTGTGGTCTTGCCGCAGCCGGTGGGTCCGATGATCGCGACCTTCTGGCCGGGCTCGACACGGAGGCTGAAGTCGTCGAAGATCTTCTTTTCCTTCGTATATCCGAAGGTCACATGCTCGAAAAGCACTTCTCCGCCGTGCTCTCCTTCCGCCGGGGAAGAGCCGCCCTCCGCTGCTTCAGAGGAAGTTCTGTCCTCCGCTGCCTGTGAAGGTGCTTTTGCCGAAGAAGATGTGAGTTCGGAAAGTTCCTCCGGATCTTCCTTTTCTTCCGGAAGATCGAGGATCGAGAAGACACGGGTCAGCGAAGCAAATGCAGCCATGATCTGTGTCGTGATGTTCGTCAGGTCGTTGATCGGCTTACTGAAGTTCTTCCAGTAGAGGATGAACGTCGTGATATTTCCCGCGGTAAGGCCGCCGATCCACACGCCCAGCGCACCGATCAGGATGTAAGAGGTACTGTCCACGAAGCGAGTGACCGGGTTCGGGAGCGAAGAGGCAAACTGCGCCGTAACAGAGGATTTATTGAGCTGCTCATTTTTCTCTCTGAACTCATCGAGGAACTTGTCCTCGCAGCCAAATGCCTTGATCTCTTTTCGTCCGTAGAGATTCTCCTCCACGTCGCCGGAGATGGAGCCGACGAGGTTCTGCTGCGACTTGAAGTACTTCGTCGTTTTCTTCGCGATCGTGGTCGCCGACCAGATCATGAGGACCGCCATCGGAAGAATGATGAGAGTCATTTTCCAGCTGATAAATACCATAAAGCCGACCGTGCCGAGGATCGTAACAAGGACGGTAAAGAAGTTCAGAAGTCCCTGCAGCATGCCCTCGGAGATCGCGTCCGCATCGTTGATAAAGTGCGTCGCGGTATCGCCCTGCGGGTGGGTGTCATAGAAAGAAACAGGAAGTTTCGTGAGCTTTTGCGAAAGCGCACGTCTTACTTCCAGCGCGGTCTTCGCCGCGACGACATTGGCATAGTAACTGACGACCCAGGTAAAGAGCGCGGCCACTAGATACATACCCAGAAGGATCAGGGCATGCGATCCGAGATAGGAAAGATCGATACTTCCCGCCTCACCCATGTGGTCGATGGTATAACCGAGGAATGCCGGCGCCACGACCTGCAGTCCGCCGCTCAGGATCGCCGCAAAGATGAGAAGGATGAACGAGAATTTCGAGGTATTGGTAAAACGCAGAAGGGATGCCAGATCCTTCATGGAGACACGGGACTTGCCGTCAGACATTTTCGCCGCGTCCGGATTCAGATTCGCCATTCCGCTTAACATCGAGTCTTTCGCCATTATTCCACACCTCCCATCTCCTGGGATGCCGCGATGCGCGCATATGCCTCGCACTCTTTTAAGAGGGCGTCATGCTTGCCCTGGCCGACCACCGTGCCGTTATCCAGTACGATGATCCAGTCGGAATCGGCGATCTCGCTGATCTTCGAAGAGATCTCCACGACCGTCCGGTGATGTGTCTTCGCATGCTCGGCAAGCGCTGCCGAGAACTTCGCGGAAGTGTCCTTATCGAGTGCCGCCGTCGCATCGTCCAGGAGCAGGATCTCCGCATCCGTGCAGAGCGCTCTTGCGATCGACAGACGCTGGCGCTGGCCGCCGGAGAAGTTCTTCCCCTTCGGCTCGACTTTCGCATCCGGGCCGCCCTTCTCGCAGATGAAATCCCATGCCTGCGCCACTTCACAGCGGGCCTTCAGTTCCTCGTCGGAAAGCGGAGTTTTTCTTCCGAGATAGAGATTATCGAGGATCGTCCCCTCGAAAAGCGCTGTTGTCTGGAACACCGGTGCCATCTTGCTGCGGAGAGTCTTTTCGTCGATCGAATCGATCGATTTCCCATCCACATAGATGTGGCCTTTGTTGATCTCATAAAGACGAAGAAGCAGTGCGATGACCGTCGATTTACCGGAACCGGTCGTACCGATGATGCCGAGCTTCTCGCCTTTTCTAAGCTCGAAGGAGACATCCCTCAGCGCGTAGTATTCTTCCGAATCATCTTTCCCGGAAAGGTAGGAGAAAGATACATCCTTCCACTTCACGATCGCCTTATCGTCGTGGTCTTCCGCTTCAGCACCGGTCGCCGGTTCTTTCTTCTCGGGTTCAAGCTCGAGCACGCTCTCGATGCGCTCTGCCGAGACGAAAGATCTCGAGAAAATGACCACGAGATTTCCGATCTTATTCAGTTCGTCGAAGATGCTGAAAATATAGTTGATAAAGGTTAGGAGCATGCCGGCGGTGATCACGCCGCCATCGATGCGGTAGCCGCCGATCCACAGGACAAATACGACAGAGGCGTTCATGATGAGGATCGTGATCGGGCGCAGGAGCGCGGAATATTTCGACACGGAGATCGTCTCATTCGCGTAGTCGGCGCTGGCCTCATCGGTCAGATCCTGATGGTGCTTTTCCCGCGAAAAAGCACGTACCACTCGAATGCCGGCGAGACGCTCATTGACGACGCCGCTGATGTTGTCGAGTTTATTCTGTACGATCTTATAGCGCACAAATGTCACGCGGATGATCGAAAGAAGCGTGACCAGGAACAGAAGCGATCCGAATCCGATAACGATCGACATCGGCGCATCCAGAATGATCGCCGCCACGATACCGCCGATCGTGATGAACGGCGCACGGAATACCAGTCGGATAAACATCGAAACGCCGGTGCTGACCTGGTTAACGTCCGAGGTCATCGCAACATTCAGAAAAGAAACGCCGCACCTTTCCTGCTGTGCGACAGACAGGGAATTGACCTTCGTCAGGAGCCGGTCACGAAGACGCGCGCCCACGCCTGAGCATGCCCGTGCCGCACAGTACTGGCACACCGCCGCGGCAGCAAGTCCCATCGCCGCCATGCCGAACATCAGAAGCGCTGTCCGGACGATGAATCCTTTACTGTCCGAAGAAAAACCGGTATCTACGATCTTTCCCATCAGGATCGGCAGGAACAGCTCGAGGATCGCCTCGAAAAGTTTCGCCGCCGGACCCAGGATAAACTCCAGCCGGTACGGCTTAAACTCACGGAATATTTCCCTATACTTCTTTTTCATAACTCCCCTTTTTCACAGGACCGGTGCTGCATCCGGTCCTTCTTCGGCACCCGGTTCCGGGCACGTCAGATCTGCTTATTTACTGTCTTATATTCGCCGTCCTCGATGTAATACGGGCACGACTTCTGTCCGCCCTCGAGCATGCGCTCCCAGGCGTCCTGGTCGATCGGTGCTTCGCAGATATACTCGCCTAGCATCTCATCGTATTCGTAATTCGAGCATCTTTCGCAGTCGCTCATATTCTCTCCTCATTCACTCATGACCCGGCGTTTCTTCCGGTATTCACTCGGCATCTCGCCCATGTGTTTCTTAAATGCCTCGGCAAAATAACTCGCCCCCGAGAAGCCTACTTCTTCCGAGATCTCCACGATCGCTTTATCTGTCTTGACCAGAAGATCCGCGCCTTTTCTCAGACGGAATATCGTCAGATACGTATTCGGCGTCTGATTCAGATATTTCTGGAAGATCAGACAGCAGCTGGTCTTACCGATATTTCCCGCCATGCGGATATCCTCCAGCGAGATCTTCCGCTGATAATTCAGCGAGATAAAGTTGATCATGTCCTTCAGCTGGCTAAGCTGCGGAGAGCTCTCACGGACTTTGGCGGGTGCTTTTGCATTATGACGGAAGATCTGCTCCCATATATGGAAAAACTCGCCCTGTGCGCCCAGCGCCAGCGTCGTCTCATGCCTCATATAGTATATACGAAGAATCGAGTCAAGGACACTCCTTTGCCACTCGATCTCCGGGCTCAAAACCGCATACGGAAAATCCGGATTCTCGATGACCGGGAGCACGAACCGGCTCTCGATATTTTTCGTCGCGCATAGAAGCAGCGGGTGGAATCGGACGACGACATAATCACAGTCTGTCCGCGTATCGGAGTGGACCACATGCATCTGGCGCGAATTGATAAAGACACCCTCGTCCTGGGAAAGCTCGACGGACTCGCCATTGATGGTACACTTCATCCTGCCGCTCAGGATGGAAAGGAATTCCACATCATCGTGCCAGTGGCTCTCCTGCGCATAGTTCGGGAAGGCGGAAAGGCGCTCACGGCGGATCGTGACAGGATAATCGATGTCTTCAAACTCCATGTTTAACGAATATTCAAGAGAATTTAACATTTGCCAAAAAACCATACTTTCGGAAGATTGTTATAGTATCAAGGACTATTCTAATTGAAAAAAAGTCTTTTGTACACTACAATGATTCTTGTCACCGTAGCTTCAATATCGATGGCAATACTATTATCCTCATCCTCACGCTTTGGCCATATCATCCCCAATGGTAGATCAACGTGAGGATTTTTTATTGTCCTTTTGCGAGGAGTCAAATACGTCGCTGGTCCTCGCCGCTTTGCGTCTGCGGAATCGCTCCTTTATTTGCTCCTCGCAAAACAATAGAAAATCCGCGTTACTTATCTTCCTGCTGCTTTCTGCGGAGCGCTTCGTTCATCTCTTCGTTCTCTTTGCACTCGGATTTATATGCCATGATGAAGCCTACGATCAGGCACGGGAGGGCGCCGATCACAAAGCCGATCCAGTGGCCGATCCGCACGGAGTGGAACCAGTTGAATCTCCATACGACGACAGCAATCATGATGGCCTCGAAGATGAACATCAGCGAGATACGGAGGGCGATCGACTTGATCTTCAGGATCAGGTCCGACATAAAGATGTGGCGGATCACCCCGGTAAGAAGGGCGACGACAAAGAACTGGAGGAGAGTGCTTTTCGAGAGGAACCCGGGGGTCTCATAGATCGAGCTGATCCTGCTCTGTTCAGAAGCGGTGGACGACGAGGAGATAAACATGACAATAGTGGCAACGAGCGTCTGCATCGTGAATGCCAGGCTCGTGGTATAAACGAAGTCATGAAAGCTCTTCTTATCTATGATCTTTCTTTTTTTATTCTTATCCATTACATCTTACCTCATGCCCTACTTCAGTCCCAGACGCTCTCTAAGATCGTCCGCGTACATGCGCGAGGCGATGATCTGCTCGCCGTTATCCATCGTGATGCGGATACGGTGGTTAAGATCCGCGCGAAGTGACTTGATATGCTTCAACTGAAGAAGTGTCGATTTACTGACACGGAAAAAGCCCGAGGCAGCAAGCTGCTGCTCGAGCTCGTACAGTTTTGATTCCGATTCGTACACGGCACCATCCGTATATACGAAACACTTTCTTTCCATGGCTTCCAGATAAAGGATATCTCCGATATCCAGAAGAAAGACTTCACCATCCTTTTTGACCGTGAGCTTACTGTCCATGACGCGCACCATGGAGATCAGCTTCTCGACTTCCGGGGACAGCGCGGGACATGTCACGCTGATCTCGGTCTCGGGATTATCCGGGTTGATGTTGATCGAAATTTTCACTTCACTTATCCTTGACCGGCAGAACTAAAGAGCCCCGATCATTTATTCAGTCCTTCTTTTCGAAATGCGAGGACAAAGAATGCTAAGATGACGATGGCATTCGCCGCGATGATGATCAGTCCTTCTGTTCCTATCTTAACATTATTTATGTCTTCGAGGGCAAGATAAAGCTGCTGGGTGTAGAAAAACTTTGCGACCTTAGCAATAGTTCCATTAAACTGGGCCATCATGGGAAGGAAAGTAAACAGGCACATCACCGGGAC
>ONFC01000161.1 GCA_900317035.1 uncultured Eubacteriales bacterium | reverse complement strand
TACGCGCAGGAAAAAGGCTGCCAGATCACCGGCGCCGAGGACGAGACTCTGCGCACTTTAAAGGTCGTGCGCGAAAAGAGCGGATACTAAGATCGTCATTCAATTTACACATAAAAAGGATCCCCGTTTCCGAGGATCCTTTTTGATTTCTTTAGTCAATTCTTACGGTGAAGAATTACTGCATCGGCTGAGCCTGAGCAGGGCCGGCTTTCTTAGCGTTCATATTCATCAGAACGATTGCACCGACAATAGCGATAACGCCGAGGATCAGTACGAAGAAACCGATCGAAAAAGAAGTGGATGCATACTTTTCAACTCCACTGTCCTTAAAGTCCTTCTTTGTTGCAGCAAGTCCGGTAATACCATTGATGATACCCCAGAGACCTACAGCAGCAGAAGCGCCCAGTGCAGAATTGAGGAACTTCTGTCTATCGAGACCAAGAACCAGAATTACAACGGTTGCAATAGCAAGGATCAGAAGGAAAATTCCCTGGTGATGATAGTCACCCATCAGATTACGAGATGTGCTCTCGCTTATTCCCATAACAGAAACCTTTGCTGTCTCGATCGGCAGGAAGCTGGCGAGCAGAAGAAGCACGCTTCCAACGAGCGTAGCAATTGTTACCGGTTCCTTGAAATTAATTTTTTTCAAATCCATAAATAATACCCCTCCTAACGAGTTTTTGCACTTACTATTATATAACAACTTTTTTTGAAAAGCACAAGGGAATAAACGAAATATTCGATGTTTTGGATGTTTTTTTCGCAAAATAGTCTCCGGGATCGAAATAACATCCCCTCTTTCACAGTCTATAGGCAAAAAAATACGGAAATACAGTCCCCTTCTTCCCTTACGATTCATTATGCCAATACCTTATAAGGTGGTATTATATAGATGTTGGTTCCGGCCAAATATAAGAAATCGGAAGGGGGATCTTATGGATCTTTGGTTTTCTGAATTTCATACTCCGTCCGTCAAGCTTGCGATCAAGGTCAGCAAGCAGCTCTACAGCGGCAAGAGTGACTTCCAGCAGATCGATGTTTTCGAGTCTCCGGAGTTCGGACGTTTTCTCACACTCGACGGCTACATGATGCTCACCCAGAAGGATGAATTTATCTATCACGAGATGATGGTACACGTCCCTATGTGTGTCCATCCTGATGCGCGAAAAGCACTTGTGATCGGCGCCGGCGATGGCGGTGTCGTCAGAGAGCTCGTCCGCTACGATTCCATCGAGCACATCGACGTGGTCGAGATCGATGAGGAAGTCGTGGAAGTGGCGAAGAAATATCTCCCCTTCACTGCCTGCGGTTTTGACGATCCGAGAGTGCAGTTCCACTTCGAGGACGGTCTGAAATATGTGCGTCATCACGAGGACGAATATGATCTGATCCTCGTCGATTCCACCGATCCTTTCGGACCCGGCGAAGGTCTTTTTACGAAGGAATTCTACGGCAACTGCTATACCGCGCTGAAGGAAGACGGCATCATGGTCAACCAGAATGAGAGTCCCTTCTATGCGAATGACGCCCGCGCGATGCAGCGTGCGCACAAGCGCATCCTCGCAAACTTCCCGATCTGCCGCGTGTATCAGGCGCATATCCCGACCTATCCTTCCGGCCACTGGCTCTTCGGTTTTGCATCGAAGAAATATCATCCGGTCAGAGATATGCATGCCGCCGACTGGAAGGCTCTCGGCATCGAGACGAAATACTATAACACGAACCTGCACCGCGGTGCCTTCGCGCTTCCGAACTACGTGCAGAAGCTCCTGGAAGCGATGGAAGAGCTCCCGGGAAATGATACGACAACGACTCTGAACGGCGGTGCGAAGCACGCATCCGCTGACGAGAAAAAGAACGGAGGCAAGTCCTGATGGTCGATCGAATTGAGAAGAATTTCTTCGCGCTGAACTGCCCATACGAAGATGCGGAGGCGGTCATCTTCGGCGCCGGCTTTGACGGCACCACCTCATTCCGTCCCGGAACGAGATTCGGCCCCGCCGCGATGAGAAACGAGAGCATCGGACTCGAGTCCTTCAGTCCCTATCAGGACAAGGATCTCGAAGATGCACCCATCTGCGATTCCGGCGATCTGGATCTTCCTTTCGGCGATGCGGAGCAGGCACTTGCCCTCATCGAGGAAGAAACTGACCGCATCTTAAGTGACGGTAAGCTTCCGATCATGCTCGGCGGCGAACACCTGGTCACGCTGGGTGCTTTTCGCGCGGTAGCGAAAAAATATCCGGACGTCGTGGTCCTGCACTTCGATGCACACTGCGATCTCCGCGATGACTATATCGGAGCCAAGCTCTCCCACGCCTGCGTCCTCCGGCGCATCCACGACATCGTCGGTGACGGCAGGATCTACCAGTTTGGCATCCGCTCCGGCACGAAAGAAGAATTCGAATTTGCCAAAGAGCACACGAAGATGGAGCGGTTCAGAGCGGATAATTTTGACGAGGTACTCGCGCTTCTGCGCCTCTCCGAGAAACCTGTCCCGGTCTATCTGACAGTCGATCTGGATGTTCTTGATCCGAGAGAATTCCCCGGAACCGGAACGCCGGAAGCAGGCGGACTGTCCTTCGAGGATCTCCGGATCTGCCTGATGCAGCTCGGAAGCATCAACCTCGTGGGCATGGATTTCGTAGAGCTCTCCCCGCCCTACGATCCGAGCGGCTGCAGCACCGCGCTGGCATTGAAGATATTGCGTGAAACGCTTATCATGAAATACGGGAAATGATTCACGATTCGGGCGCCCGGCAGGGAATCCCGGCATCACGAAAAAAGATAAAAAGCAATCGGCGCTAAGGCCGAAATTCAGATATACGAAGGAGATACTACTATGGGAAAAGCACTTATCATCGGTTGTGGAGGCGTCGCCTCTGTGGCAATTGCAAAATGCTGCCAGAACAGCGAGGTCTTTACGGAGATCATGATCGCGAGCCGCACATTAAGTAAGTGTGACGCGCTGAAGGAGAAACTCCAGCCGACGACAAAGACCATCATCCACACGCGTCAGGTCGACGCAGATAAGGTACCGGAGCTTGTTGCCATCATGGAAGAGTTCAAGCCGGACGTTTGCCTGAACCTCGCACTTCCTTACCAGGATCTGACCATCATGGACGCATGCCTGGCGACCAAGACTCCTTATGTCGATACCGCAAACTACGAGCCGCTCGACACGGCAAAGTTCGAATATAAGTGGCAGTGGGCATACCATGACAGATTTAAGGAGGCCGGTATCACGGCGCTTCTCGGCTCCGGATTCGATCCGGGCGTAACGGGTGTCTTCTCCGCATATGCGCTGAAGCATCAGTTCGATGAGATCAACTACATCGATATCCTCGACTGTAACGGCGGCGACCACGGTTATCCGTTCGCGACGAACTTCAACCCGGAGATCAACATCCGTGAAGTATCCGCCAAGGGCAGCTACTGGGAAGACGGCAAGTGGGTCGAGACCGAACCGATGGAGATCAAGAGAGTGTATAACTTCGATCAGGTCGGCGAGAAAGATATGTATCTTCTCCACCACGAAGAGCTCGAGTCCCTCGGCAAGAATATCCCGGGCATCAAGCGTATCCGCTTCTTCATGACCTTCGGCCAGAGCTACCTCACTCACCTGAAGTGTCTCGAAAATGTCGGCATGACATCCATCGAGCCGGTCATCTACGAAGGCCACGAGATCGTACCGCTCCAGTTCCTGAAGTTCATGCTCCCGGATCCGGCAACACTCGGACCGAGAACCGTCGGTAAGACAAATATCGGCTGTATCTTCAAGGGCAAGAAAGATGGCAAGGAAAAGAAGTATTACCTCTACAATGTCTGCGACCATCAGGAGTGCTACAAGGAAGTCGGCTCCCAGGCGATCTCCTACACCACCGGTGTTCCGGCCATGATCGGCGCGATGCTCATCATGAACGGTTTTACAACATCGAAGAGTTCGATCCGGATCCGTTCATGGATGCCCTCAATAAGTGGGGACTTCCGTGGATCGAGGATTTCAACCCGGTAGAAGTCGAGTAAAATCACACTGGATCTGACCCAGGTCCTTCCGTTTTCCGAGGACGAAAACTCGGGAAGCCCGCGGAAGGACCTGTTTTTGTGTTTGTAAATTAATGATGATATAATCGGTTTTACTAGGTAATTGGCGAGGGTAAAATGGACACATTAAAAAACTTAAACGGTAAGACCCGAAACTGGGGGGAGATCCTCTTTTTTTCCATGTTCATTCCCTGGGTGGCAATCGTTGTCCTGGACGCAACTACCCTCTATTACGAGTATTTATATAAAATCGTCGTCATCTGGGAGATCTTCCTTCAATTTATCCCGCTTCTTCTCGTAACAGCCAAAGTAATACTATTTGACAAACTGGATATCATTCGCAAACTGCTGCTTCTTATTCTGCTATATGCAATCACTGCGCAGTGCTTAAATATCACGTTTAACAACGACCTGCTCCTCTGCGTTATCCTGATCGTCGGAGCCTATGGGATCGACTTCAAAAAGATCCTGAAAACATATCTTCTCGAATCTGTGATACTTACCGCTCTCACAACATGTGCCGCAATCGCCGGTCTTATCCCGAATATTATCAATCATCAGTATGGCCGCACCCGATATGCTCTTGGAAGCATCTGGTGCACGGACTATTCCGCGAAGATCTTCTTCATGCTCCTGATCTGTCTTTATCTCTATAGCAGGAAGATGCGCTGGTTCCACTGGATCGGTCTTCTCGCCATCTGCTCTGCCGTATTTGCTGCTACCTTCGGAAAACTGGATTTCATTTGCATGATTCTTTCCATCACAGTGTTCTTTTTCCACGAGATGCTGCAGAAGCGGGACGGAAAGCTTAAAGATATATGGAAAACGTTCCTTGAAAAAGGAGCCGTATTCTTTACACCTTGTGCCGCAGTCTTGATGACGATCCTCACACTGGTATATTCATCTTCCAATTCGATAATGGATAAACTGAACCACGCTCTTTCAGGAAGACTCGATCTCGGCCACAGAGCTTTTTCCGACATTGGTGTCACGTTATTCGGTCAGGAAGTTAAATGGGTTGGAATGGGAAACCATACGAATGACATGGTTCCTGAAGGATATAATTTCGTAGATTGCTCCTACCTGAACATCCTGTTTACTTTCGGGATTATCCTGGCATTGGCTGCTATCGCGGCGCATGCTTTTCTCGCATACAAGAATCGGAAGGACCTGCGCTTCGTTCTGGTCATCGCATTTATATCTCTTAATTGCATAGTAGCGCATCACTTTACTGAGCTAGCCTACAACCCATTCTGGGCAGCTATGTTTGCCGCTATGCCGGCTGCTTCTGAAAAAGCGGCTGTTTCACCACAGAAAGAGGAATCGAACGCATGACTCAGGGAGAAAAGACGTTCAAGTATATCGACTTCATCCTGCTTGATCTGATTTCTGTTGCGATCTCTTTCTTTGCGGCATTTTACGGGTATCACTACATCAAGCTGAATCATGTTGCTAACTTCGATATGTACGACGGTGCCTACCGGATCATTGTCGCTCTTATTTTCCTGATCCATCTCTTCTATGCTTTTTCCGGAGATATATATACTGATATACTCCGTAGAAAATCCGTAGAAGAAGTCCGCGGGATCGTCTGGCACAACATCAAGCTTCTGGCGACGATCCTGATCGTATTGTTCTTTCTGAAAGAATCCGCTACTTATTCCCGACTGATCCTGGCGATCTTCTTCATCTTAGATGTACTGCTGATGACTTTCTTCAGGCTTCTTCGCAAGCATCACCTGCTCAAGGCAAAGTCGTCTTCCGCTATCCGGAACAGCAAGCTTCTGATCATCTGCGATAAGGATCACGCAGAGGAACTCTGCCATCTTTTGGAGCCGAAAGCTTACAGCGGATATGAATTAGCCGGCACAGCGGACGCCTCTTCCTATCTAGAGTACATCAAGTCCAACGTAGTCGATGAAGTATTGGTA
>ONFC01000127.1 GCA_900317035.1 uncultured Eubacteriales bacterium | reverse complement strand
TCCATCGTGAAAACGAAGTAACGGAAGGGTTCTTTGGAACCGGTGCGCATCATCAGTGAGAGCGCGCAGGTCAGCATCCCGTCAAATACTCCGGCATTTCCACAGAATAGTACGTTAACCATGGGCCGCCTCTTTTCTGGCGTTTCCGGACATCTCCGCGCCGGTCTTCCTGATATATTTGATTACTTCGACATCGGATTCTTTTGCAAGTTCCGTCATTCTCTCGAAGATCTGATCCCGAAGTCCTTTCTTTTTCTCGCGAAGGCCCCCTTCTTCCGGCGGGAAAAAAGGCCCGTCGATATAGGTGATCATCTTTGGTCTTTTCCGGAATCTCCGCTTGTGGTAGGTATTGACGAAGCAGAAAGACGGCACGCCAAGCTCCACCGGATAGCGGAAAGACGTATCCGGGAACGGGCGGATCTTCGTATAGTACGGCCAGATATGGGCCTCAGGATAGATGACGACAGGATGTCCCTCTTGGATCCGGTTTTTGATTGCCGCGAGGAAATTCTTATACGCTCCCATCTCATCGGGAAGCGGGAGTCCGCCGAGCGCCGGGGTCCATTTTCCGAGCACGGGGATTGCCAGATTATTCGGATGCACTAGGATATAGGTGCTTCTCGGCCACGGAAGGCGCGTCTGAAGGAGCGCATCGCCGAGCGGCTGCGTGTGGTTTCCATAGAGGAAATAGCCGTCTTTCGGGTATTTCTTGAGTTTTTCTTTGCCGACGATCTTCTGGCCGAAGACGACTCTTCCATAGAAGACCACCATCGGATACATCACGATGCGGTAAAGAAAGAAACGGGAGATGCGCTTGCCCAGGGATTTTCGTTCGTAGTCATAAGAGCTCGTAATTTTCGGCGGTGTTGTCGTAAACGTCGAAAACTCTTCGTTGAGCTCGTCTTCGTAATAGATGACTGTCCGTTTGTCCATCCGGTCGCGTTTCCTTTCCCTTCTTTGGGACATATGAAAAAGCACAGAGGGAACTCTGCGCTTTTATCCCCATAGGAAATTATACGCATTTACCGAAAGTTGGTCAATTTGAAAGGCCGTAATTTCAGAGGATTTTCAGATGTCGATCGCCATCAGGGCGTCATAGGCTTTCCACCTCGGATCGTTTTTGTCCGTGATGCCCTTATTCTCGTTATTTCTCTTATAGTCCGCCGCCATATCCAGAACTAAGTTCTTCCAGATCGAATCATCGGCCTTCTCCTCATCCATTCCGATCTCCAGGATCTCCGCGATAAATCCCATATATGCGGTCGTGTAACGGCTGCCTTCATATGGAGACGAGAAGTCCTCCCCGCGCATGATCTTACTATGGATCTTATTTGTAAGAAGCACGACGACCATATCATTTTCCGGATCGATCAGGACGAATGTCCCGGTATAGCCGCTATGGCCATATGCTCCGGAATCCGAGACCGAGCCGAAATAATAGTCTCTCGCGTGATCGCCCTCCCTGTTCCAGCCGAGCGCATAGTCCGGTGAATCCGCATCGTGGATCGAGGTAAAAAGATCCAGCACATTGGTCGAGAAAAACTTCTGATCGCCATACCCGCCGGTCAGCATCAGCGATGCCAGGATCGCCAGGTCAGATGCATTGGAGAAAAGCCCCGCATGCCCGGATACCCCGCCTAAGCAGTAGAAGGCATTCGGATCCTGGACCTGTCCCTGGAGCGTCCCCTTCCGGACACCGGTCTTATCGGGTGTTCCTTCCAGCGTCGTTCCCTGAAGCTCCGTCGCGGCACAGTCGTCTTTTGAGAAACCGTTCTGCAGCGGATTATACGTAATATGCTTAAGGCCCATCGGATCCCAGAAGGTCTCCTTTAGAAAAGCATCCAGCCGCTGTCCCGTGACCTTCTCGACCACGAATCCTAAGATGATGTAGTCCAGATCACTATAGAGCGTTCTCGTACCCGGACGGTATCGAAGCGGCGTGCGGAAGATCTTATTCAGTGTCTGTTCTCTCGTAAGTCCCGCTTCAAAGTTTACCGGTCCTTCGGGAAAACCACCCTGATGCATCAGGATGTCTCTTATCGTGAGATCCCGCTTCAGCGTCTTATTCTCAGAGAGCGGTATATTGTCACCCTCATAATACTTCTTTTCTTTCGTATTCTCATAGAACTCAGATCCCAGGATATCGGAGATATGGGCGTCGATATCGAGTCTTCCCTGGGTCACGAGATACTGGATCGCATAGTTGGTGCTGAACATCTTGGTGACCGATGCCAGATCGTAGAGCGTATCTTTCGTAACGGCAGGTGCCTCGATCGGTTCTCCCTGCTCATCGTAGGTCTTCGTATTTCCCCAGCAGTTCTCATAGACCAGTTCCCCGTGCCGCACGATCGCGATCTGCGCACTCGGGAATCCATGCTCCACATCGGAGCCGATGATCTTCTCAATAAGCTCGATCGCCTTGGGCTGGATCCCCACATCCTCCGGTTTTCCGGAAACGATCACCGGATACGGGATACGAACACTCACCGCCCCTTCGGTAAGCCCACTGATCTGCAGTGAATTCGTCCCGTTTCTGCTGATCCCCGAGATATCGAGCTTATAGGTCCTTCCCTCCTGCATCTTCGAGGTATCGATCTTCTGATCGTTCACATAAAGAGAGAACTTCCCGCTTCCGATCTGCGGAGTGATATAGATCTCGCCCTGTCCCTGATACGACAGAAACCCCAGTCGGTTATTCGCCGCATAAGACGATCTGTCCTGCCAATCCGGAAAAGACACATCGTACTGCCAATCCTTCGCCAGCGGAAGATTGGCTTCCGTGATACTGCTTTCTCCCGGATCCAGCGATGGCTCTGTCATCGCTTCTGACTCCGAAGGTTTCGATTCAGACGAAGTACTTTTCGAAGACTTCCCGCATGCAAGAAGACAGGAAGACCCCATCACCATACTTATACATAAAACTAACGATATTATTCTACGTTTCATTTATTCTTCCTTTTCGGCTCTTCATCCAGCGCGTACCGGAGAGAATTCGGGACCGACCTTGGGCCGCGCACCGCGAAGATCCCGTACTCATCGTTTAGGATCTTGAAGGTAAAGGCTTTTCTGTCGAATCTCTTTTGAAGCTTGATCGTCATGAGGGATCTTATCTTCAGGTTTTCATCCTCGTAGGAATACGGGATATCCGTCTTTAGGACCTTGCACTTATACAGGATCGCGGATACGGGAGATCCGACATACATATATACCGTGTCGCCGGTATTGATGCCGGAGCCCTGTTTCCAGTCGATCACGTCGTCCTTTGCAAAAGCACTTTCGACGTCGTAATACTTCGGGTTGGCGGGTATGAGCCATGCTTTCGGCGGACGTTCTTTCTTATTTCTTCTTCCGGGAAGTGTCGCCTCAAAGCTCACCTGCAGAAGCTCTATGACCCGCGCAAAGGGTACCGTCCCGTCAAGGATCACCGTGACCCAGTGCTGCTTATTCATGTGGTAGGCGGGCATGATCCCGTCTTCTCGCACGATCATGTCACGGAGAAACATATCATCGATCTTAAGATTCATACAGGCGACGGGTGCTTTTCCCGAAAGGCCTAATAGCTCTCTTCTCACTTCCATGATCAGGGCGAACCACTTCTTATTCTCACGGTGACGGAACACCGCACTCGTGTCATCGCCATCCCACGGGAACTCCGGATCCACGCCATACTGGCCGGAGATATATTTCGTTACCTGATCACGCAAATTGCTTCTCACGATGGAGCCTTCCTTTAGAAGTACTTATTGAGGTATTCATCCACTCTCTGAATAGTATAACCTGTCCGTCTGTCGTTTTCAAAATCCCATTCATAGGTGACGTAGGCTCTATACTTCTCCCCGCTTGCGGGATCGGCAACGGTCGCCTGGGATCCGAAGAGCAGCTCCCCATCACGCATGAAAAGCGTCGGGTACGGATGATCGAGGTCCAGTGTCTCGGGAATATCATCCGTGAAGAGCTTCTCGAGTTTCTCGAACTGTTCCCAGGTCTGGTACACGATTCCGCCGATAAACTCCGCATTCTTCGAGCGTCTCCAGCCTTCCAGTCCGATACCGTTGAAGTTCTTGATGAAGGAAAGGAACTTCTTATCTTCCTTCCAGTTGCCGCCCTTATAGTGCGTATAAAGGTCGATCAGGAGATCTTCCGGTGATGCGGCATCTTCCGGGAAAGAATAAAGATCGGACCTTGCGAGGTTATTCAACGTCCTGCTTGCCTTCATATACTCCTGATGCGTATATCCGGCCTCCAGGAAAAGCTCCTCAAAGAGCGCATCCGTATCCCAGCTGAAGAAGAGTTTCTTCATATACTCTTCTCCCATGATGTACTCGATGCAGCTTAAGAAGGTCACGCCGTCCTTATACGCATACGGCGCGCCCGTCAGAAACTTCGAAGTATAGATCTCCGCGCCGGGCTCAGTTACGATCAGGGACTCCGGACAGGTGATCAGTTTGTCCATCTCTTCGTCCGTAAAGTATGCAACTTCCGCCGGGGACAGGTGTTTCCCATTCTCATCAATATATACGCAGGTCTTCACTCCGTTGATGTTATAGTCCAGAAAATGCATCAGCTCATGGAAAAGCACATCCGGCAGTCGATCCGGATCATTTTCAAAAAGACTCGTCTTCAGGTACAGATTGTTTTCCGAATTGTACTGGCCGTTGATACTGTCTTCAAGTTCATCTTTCGTGATCGAAAGTGAGCTGACGCGCTGGAAGAAATAGCTGTCATCCACATATTCAGACGCATAGGCGATCGCGGGAAAGATCCGGTATATGAACTCCTTATATTCTCCGACCGTGGTATTTTCTTCCAGGGCTTCCTGAAACTTCAGGAAGATCTCATATTCTCCGCCAAGATCTTCTTCCGTAAGGCCATGTGCTTTTGCCGCTTCGATCGCTTTCTGCTTCTTCGGATCAGCGGGATTCGTCTCCGTGGTGGATTCGGAAGTTTCTGAAGTCTCGGAAGACGTCGTTACTGACGGAGCTTCTGATGAGCTTTCCGAGCTTTCGGATCGGGGATCCTCCGTCGTCTCCACGGTTGTTTTATCCGTTGTTGTTTCCGTATTTTTCTCTTTTCCCTTGCATCCGGAAAGAAGTGATCCCGATATACAGAGCGCAAGAAGAAGTGATGTCAATCGTTTCACAAATATACCCCCAAAGTGTCCACTTTATTCTAACAAGAAATTTATACCCTTTTTCCGCACGGAATAAATGACGGATTTTTCATATTTGCTATAATACTAGGGAAAAGATCTTTGACGAGGAAAGAGGTTTTGGGGGATTTATGACGCTCTTCATGAGTCATGACTGTCCGAAGTGCGGTGGTGAACTGCTTATCGATACGGATAAGCTGATTTACTCCTGCGATTTCTGCGGGATGACCTTTGACTTCGACTACTTCGAAACCGCGAACCTCCTTTCAGTCGCCAACCGTGCTCTCGGCAGAGGCGAATTTAACGCCGCCCGAAAGATGTTTGAAGAGCTTTCGGAGAAGGACCCGCACGATGCCGCTGTGTTACGCGGTCTTCTCTTCTGCGATGAGAAGATCGAATCTCTCTATTCGCTCGACATTGAGGATTTCCCGATCGATACGGAGGGCAAGCATTTCACCTACAGTATCGAACATGCCGATCACATCGGGCTGCAGTATTTCGGTCACATCAAGAATGCCGCCGAGATATCGAAGAAGTATCAGGAATCTGTCAAGGAAGATCAGATCTGCCAGAAGGAATGTAACGATATCGGTAGTAAGATCCTGGATAAAACCGGGCAGATCGATGCTTACCGTCATAGTATGACGAATGCGTACCAAGTCACATCCTCTGTGGCAAAAAGCGACGACAATATTTCCGATCTTATCGGACTGGTGATAGTACTCCTGTTCTTCTTTGCTGCAGTCGGTATTCGGATAGGCGTGGAATATTTCGGTCTTCTCTTTCTCTTTCTCAGTCTCGCGGTTATTATCCCTTGTGTACTCATCTACAAAGCATTCAAGGCCAATAAGATCGCTAAGATGAAGAAAGACCTGGCCGCCCTTATGGATAAGGAAAAAGAACTTCGCCGGAAACTGGATGAGTCAAAGGCGAAA
>ONFC01000225.1 GCA_900317035.1 uncultured Eubacteriales bacterium | reverse complement strand
TATAGGATGCGGCATCCTGACCTTCCTGATCCGCTACTACGGAAACATGGCAGAGGGTGTCTCCTTCTCTATCATTCTGATGAATATCCTGACTCCGCATATCGATAACTGGACGATGGGAAAACCATTCGGGGAGGTGAAGGAAAATGCAAAAGTTTAAGTTCAAAGACCTCCTTCCCGCCCTGATCCTGGCACTTATTTGCGGTATCTGCGTCTTCCTTCTGGCAGGAACCTATTCCATCACCAGATCGAAGATCAAAGAGCAGGAAGAAGCTTCCGCCCAGGAGCGAAAACTCACGATCTTCCCGGAAGCGGATTCTTTTGAAGAACTCGAGTTCTCCGCCGAGATCAGAAGTGAACTGACAACGAAGGGGATCCTTCCGGATGAAGTCTTCACCGCCAAAGGGAAAGACGGCTCCGTGATGGGATATATCTTCGTGACTTCCGGCTTCGGATATGCCGGTCAGATCGAGACCACGACCGGTATCGGAACAGACGGAAAGATCGTCATGGTTATCGCGACCGCCGCCTCTGATACACCGAAACTCGGTAAAGAAGTCGAAGGACGTCCGTTCCTCGACGGATTCACCGGACTTTCTACCGGATCGGAGATCGTACTGAATCAGGACGTGGCCGCGGTATCCGGTGCCACGATCTCTTCCCGCGCTGCGACCGGCTGCATCAACCGGGCCCGGGAAGCTTATCTTCTTTTAGTGGAAAGGGGGCTGATCGGATGAGTGAAACTAAGATGAAAGACGCCGCTTACCGTTCTCCGGATGAACGCCAGGCGGAAAAGAACAGTAAATATACACCGAAGTCGATCTTCCTCAACGGTGTCCTTTATGAGAACCCGGCGCTCCGTCTGGTCCTCGGCACCTGTCCTCTTCTGGCCGTTACCATCTCCGCGAAGTCGTCGCTGTACATGGGGCTGGCAGTGCTTTTCGTGCTGACGGCATCGGAAGCGATCATCTCGCTTCTTCGAAACGTGATCCCGAACAAGGTCAGGATCCCGGCATTCATCACGATCATCGCGACCTTCGTAACGATCGTGCAGATGCTGATCTCCGCTTATTTCCCGGCACTCAATGATTCGCTGGGCATCTATATTCCCCTGATCGTCGTAAACTGCATCCTTCTGGCACGTGCGGAAACATTTGCCAGCAAGCAGAAGGTCCTGCCGTCCATCCTCGACGGTCTTTCGATGGGAACAGGCTTTACGCTCGCACTTCTCATGATGGGCTCCATCCGTGAGATCTTAGGATGCGGCACGTTCTTCGATATGAAACTTCCTCTCTTCGGAGATGTGATCGAACCGATGATGTTCTTCATGCTCCCGCCGGGCGGATTCTTCGTATTCGGCATCTGCATCTGCATCGTCCAGGCCGTGATGAAAAAGCAGGAGAAGCACGCATCATCCAAGTCCTCCACTCCCTGCGGCGTGGCAGGAGATAAGTCCGACTGCCTGTCCTGTGGCGGCTGCAGCCTGTGCAAGGGAAAGGAGGAGTAATATATGGCAAAAGAATTCCTGATCATTATCTTCTCCGCGATCCTCGTCGATAACTTCGTTCTTTCGAAGTTTATGGGTATCTGCTCTTTCCTGGGTGTTTCGAAGAACCTGAAGACCGCTATGGGCATGTCCGGTGCAGTCGTATGTGTCATGCTGGTCGCCACCTCGATCACCTGGCCGATCCAGCACCTGCTTCTCGATCCGCTGAAGCTCGGATACCTCCAGACGCTCGTCTTTATCCTCGTCATCGCCGCACTCGTACAGATGATCGAGATGATCATGAAAAAATCGATGCCGCCGCTACACAAGGCGCTGGGCATCTATCTCCCACTGATCACCACGAACTGTGCCGTCCTCGGCGTTACGATCCTGAACATCAACTCTAACTACACTTTCGCAGAGTCGATGGTCAATGCACTTGGTGCAGGTATCGGATTTACGCTGTCGCTGTTCCTGTTCTCGGGCGTGCGCTCGAGGATCGATAAGGCGGACGTGCCGGATGCCCTGAAGGGTCTTCCGATCACGCTCATCTCCGCTTCCCTGGTCGCTGTCTCCTTCCTGGGTTTCAAGGGCCTGGTAGAGAATC
>ONFC01000126.1 GCA_900317035.1 uncultured Eubacteriales bacterium | reverse complement strand
TGATTTATAGCCGTTGTCGGAAAACTCACCCACGATGCTGTGCGGCTGCTCGCCTGTCCAACCAGAAGGAGCGGTACCGCCCTGGACCATAAAGCCCTTAATGATACGGTGGAAAGTAGATCCGTTATAGAATCCCTGCTTGGCCAGTCCCAGGAAGTTATCGACGGTGACCGGAGCCATGCCGCTGTCGAGCTCGACTTTGATCACGCCGTATCCCTCGACCTCGATCTCTACGTGATGCTTGACCGGAGCCTTCTTATCATAGCGGGTCGTCTTGCAGGCTGTCGCACAAAGAAGTGTGGATACAAGAAGTGCGGCTGTGGCCGCTCTTTTCAGAATATTCTTAAAACGGTTCATATTTAAATTCCTTTCTTTATATAGAAGTTATTTCAGTTTTACGTCATAGAGCGGCTCGATGGAGAACGATCTTCCGGAGAGCCGGTGATGGATATTCTCTTTCGGGATCTTTCCGAAAAGAAGGGTAGAGGCGAAGAGCTGCTGGTAGCGGACTTTTCCTCCGCGGAGGTTCTTGAAGTGAAGATTGTACTGGTTCCTTCCGTAGTTGCCGTCGCCGATGATCGGATGGCCGAGGTGGGCAAACTGCGCACGGATCTGGTGTGTTCTTCCGGTAACGAGCTCGACTTCGATATCCGAGACATCCTCGCCATCCGGACCGGCGCCCTTATAGACATTCAGTACGCGGTAACGGGAAGTGATGGGAAGATCGCCGTCTTTCGGGATATCGTGGATGAAGACGTTTCCCGTCGGGGGCTTTTCGAGGTACGCGGAGACTTCTTTCATGATGGCCTCATCGCAGCAGATGACATTTGTTCCGCAGGACGGCACACCTCTTACCAGACAGCGGTAGCGCTTCGTGATAAGATCCGCTTTGAAAAGAGCGATAGCATCTTCCAGGCTTTTCTTATTCTTGGCCGTGAGGATGATCCCTCCGGTATTCATATCGATGCGGTGACAAAGATCCAGCGAAGGATTGTGCTGGTCTTTTCTTAAAATATCGATCAGACAGTCGCCGGTCATTCCTTTGCCGCCATGGACTGCGAGTCCCTGCCGTTTATTGACGAGAAGAAGATCATCCGACTCGAAAACGACCTTATAGTCGTCATATTCCGTTTTTTTTGCTTCCTGTGTCTTCTCAAATAGCGCATCCGGGATCCAAAGCTCCACTTTATCGCCTTCATTTACGACAGTATCGGAAGAGATGCGCTTGCCGTTGATACGGATATCTTTGTGTTTCAGAGCTTTTTGAAGAACCGGCGGCGTCAGATTCGGAAACTCCAGGATCGCGGCACGGATCACTTTCTTGCCGTCACTTTTAGCTGAAACCGTAAAGTCCTTCATCTTAAAAACTCCTTTGAAACTCACCAGACAAGGCATCTTTTTATATACCTTGAAAATTGACCATGCATATTATTTACTATTTTAATATAAATCTCAAGTGCGAATCGTAAATGATAACAGAAATCACAGCAATCTTAAAGCGAATAATTCTCCTTCGGCTCAAACAGTTTGCTTACGCAAAACTCGCCGCCGTAGAGTTATCCGCTTTATTGCTCTGATTTCATTACTCATGCGTATTTGCACTTGAGATTTATGGTAAACTAGTCTCATTCGTTGGCAAGGAGAGAAGAAATGGATAAGAAGCCCTGTCTGGTGAGTATCAAGAGTGCTTTTGAAGAAGAAGAGAAGATGCATGAGGGATCTTTCGAGCAGTCGGAAGACCGGATCCGTGTGTCCTGGGTCCAGCCGGAAGAGCAGAAGGGCGAGGGTGAATCAAAGTTCCTCTTAAGCTATCGGGTAGGCGAGAAACTCCTTCGTATGACACGGAAAGGATCGACCGAGATGGAGATGACATTTCAGGAGGGAATCCTTACAGAGGGTGTCATGCGTACGAGCCACGGGGACTTCGACCTGAAGATGGAGACATTTAATATCCTTTTCTTTCCGGAGACCGCAGACGAGGAGACCACGATCGACGGCCGGGAATACTGCGTGAAGAAGGCGATGCTCGAGTACGATCTTTGTTTCCCGAACCAGGATCCGATGCGAAATACGATGTTTTTTAAAGTGCATCTTGCCAAATAAGAAATTTATGTATAAAATCTATCGGTAACTCTTTGAAAGTTGCTTGACAAAGGGTTTTCATTAGTGCATAATATCATTCGCGCCTCAGGGATTTAGTGTGGCTGCGAATGAATTAGAGAGATCTAAGATTTGTATTGGAGGTGGATGCGATGGCTCATCCGAAGCGTAAATGGTCGAAAGCTAGAACTTCTCGTCATAGAAGTGCCTGGAAGCTCGTATTGCCAGGTTTGGTAGAGTGCCCCAATTGCCACACTAAGATGTTGCGCCATAAGGTCTGCAAGACCTGCGGTTATCTTGATGGCAAGGAGATCATCAATAAAGCAGATGAGATGGCTTAATAGCTAATCGACGTACTACTACGAATAATCGGCAGTGATCCTACTCAAACAAGTTGAATCACTGCTATTTTTTTGTAAAAGGAAAGGAGAAGACACATGACAAAGCCCGTGGTGGCTATCGTGGGACGCCCGAATGTGGGAAAATCGTCGCTGTTCAATGCGCTCTATGGCGAGCGTATCTCTATCGTACACGATGAACCCGGTGTTACCCGTGACCGTATCTACGCCGAGACTGTCTGGCGTGAGCGTGCTTTTGTCATGATCGATACGGGCGGTATCGAGCCGGAGTCGGACGATGTGATCATCAAGGGCATGCGTATGCAGGCGGAGATCGCGATCGAGACCGCCGATGTCATCCTTTTTATGTGTGATCTGCAGTCGGGCTTAACGGCTGCCGATGAAGAGATCGCGACGATGCTTAGAAAAGCGAACCGTCCGGTCGTGCTGGCGGTAAATAAGGTCGATCATGTCGGCGAGCCGCCGGCAGAGCTCTATGAGTTCTATAACCTTGGCCTGGGGGAAGTGTATCCGATATCTTCGTCCCACCGTCTTGGCTTAGGTGAGATGCTCGACGCGATCTACGAGCAGTTCCCGGAAGAGAAACCGGAAGATCAGGAGAATGACACGATCCGTGTCGCCCTCATCGGTAAGCCGAATGCGGGTAAATCCTCTCTTTCCAACTATATGACCGGCTCCGAGCGCTCGATCGTCTCAGATATTCCCGGTACGACGAGAGATGCGATCGACTCTCTGGTCGAAAATAAGCACGGTAAGTTCACGATCGTAGATACCGCCGGACTTAGAAAGAAGGGCCGTATCGAGGATGCTGTCGAGAAATACAGCATGATCCGTTCTCTTTCCGCGATCGAGAAAGCAAATGTCTGTGTCATCCTTATTGATGCGACAGAAGGTGTTACCGAGCAGGATACGAAAGTTGCAGGTTATGCCCATAACGCGGGCAAGGCCTGCA
This sequence comes from uncultured Eubacteriales bacterium, assembly GCA_900317035.1. GTDB lineage: Bacteria > Bacillota > Clostridia > Saccharofermentanales > Saccharofermentanaceae > Scatonaster. The sequence goes on along the minus strand of ONFC01000126.1, from coordinate 2,757 downwards.
TTTTTGCTGTAAATAAGTGGGATCTCGTGGAAAAAGATACCGGTACGCTCGAGGTGATGGAGAAGATCCTGAAGGACCGTTTCTCTTTCATGAGCTATGCGCCGGTCGTGTTTATCTCCGCGAAGACCGGACAGCGCGTCGATAAGCTTTTCGAGCTGATCAAGCGTGTCTATGAGAATGCCGGAAGAAGACTGAAGACCGGTATGCTCAATGACCTTATCACCGAGTGTGTAGCGATGGTGCCGACACCGCAGGATAAGGGCAAACATCTAAAGATATACTATGGAACGCAGGTGGCCGTATATCCGCCGCAGTTCATCCTTTTCGTCAATGACAGCAATCTGATGCATTTTTCATATGAACGGTATCTGGAAAACCAGTTCCGAAAGAATTTCGATTTCGCCGGTACGCCGATACGAATATATATGAGGGAAAAAGATAGAAAGAAAGATCTGAAACCAGAAGGGGAAAAGAAGTATGACAAAGATTGAGAACTTAAGAAACATCGCTATTATCGCTCACGTTGACCATGGAAAGACCACGATCGTTGACTCCATGCTCAAGCAGGCAGGTATCTATCGTGAGAACGAGCAGATCGTCGAGCAGGTCATGGACAGCAATGACCTCGAGCGTGAAAGAGGTATCACGATCCTTGCGAAGAATACCGCTATTTCTTATAAGAACTACCGTATCAATGTTGTAGATACTCCCGGCCACGCGGACTTCGGTGGTGAGGTCGAGCGTGTTCTGAAGATGGTTGACGGCGTACTTCTGGTCGTTGACGCATATGACGGACCGATGCCGCAGACCCGTTTCGTTCTTCGAAAAGCACTTGAAATGGGACTTAAGCCGATCGTCTGCATCAATAAGATCGACCGTCCGGACGAGCGTGCTCTTGAGGTCGTAGATATGGTCCTCGAGCTCTTCATCGAACTTGGCGCGGACGACGATCAGATCGATTTCCCGATCATCTACACATCCGGTAAGGTCGGTCTTGCAACCACAGACCTGCAGGAGTATATCGATGGAAAAGAACTGAATTTCTGCCCGCTTCTGGATGCAATCATCGAGAATATCCCGTGTCCGGAAGGAGATACTGAAGGACCTCTGCAGCTCCTCGTAAGTAATATCGACTCTGACCCGTATATCGGACGTATCGCGATCGGCCGTATCGAGAGAGGTACGATCAAGCAGAACCAGCCGGTCGTTGTCTGCACATACGATGACAACACCACGAAGAATGCACGTATCGTTAAGCTTCTCCGTTTCCAGGGCCTCGGCCGTCAGGAAGTCCAGGAAGCTTCCGTTGGTGAGATCGTCTGTGTTGCCGGTATTCCGGAGATCAACATCGGTGATACCATCTGTGCGCAGGACTGCCCGGAGCCGCTGCCGTTTGTCGATATCGATGAGCCGACTATCGCCATGACATTCTCCGTCAACGACAGCCCGTTTGCCGGACAGGATGGTAAGTTCGTCACATCCAGACACCTCCGTGACCGTCTCTTTAAGGAGATGGAGACCAACGTTTCCATGAGACTCGAGGAAACAGATACAACAGAAGCCTTCGTAGTTAAGGGAAGAGGTGAGCTCCACCTTTCCATCCTCATCGAGACCATGCGCCGTGAAGGATATGAATTCCAGGTATCCCGTCCGCAGGTCATAATGAAGGAAGTCGACGGCGTTCTCTGTGAGCCTGTCGAGATGCTCCTTATTGACGTACCGGAGGAATTCGTGGGTGCCGTTATCGAAAAGCTCGGCGCCAGAAAAGCCGAGATGGTCAATATGTTCCCGCCGGAGAAAGGTTATACACGTCTGGAGTTCAAAGTACCGTCTCGTGGTATCCTCGGCTATCGTACCGAGTTTTTGACCGACACTAAGGGCAATGGTATAATGAACAGCGTAATTAGCGGATTTGAGCCGTTTGCCGGCGAGATCGAGACACGCTCCCACGGTGTGCTGGTTGCGTTTGAGAGCGGCGAGGCAATGACTTACGGTCTTTATAATGCACAGGAGAGAGGACAGCTCTTCATCGGCGCCGGAACTCCGGTCTATGAGGGCATGATCGTCGGTATCAACCCGAAGAATGAGGATATCACGGTCAATGTCTGCAAGAAGAAGCACGTTACCAATATGCGTGCGGCTGGTTCTGACGATGCGCTTCGTCTGACACCGCCTCTGAATTACAGCCTCGAGCAGTGCCTCGAGTTCGTAGGTGATGATGAGCTCTGTGAAGTAACACCGAAGAACATCCGTCTTCGTAAGAAGATCCTTTCTACCGAACTCCGTGCGAAGGACCGTGCCGCGAAGAAGAACAGCTGATAAGGCAGGTGCTTTTGCCGAGGAATAAGGGCAGGCATCCGTCGGAAGGAGATATAACGTCATGTTTTCGAGAAAAGTATCGATTGCATTGCGTGTACTGATCGTAGTTACCGCGCTGATCGTGTGCGGAGTCGTCGGTGTGTTCCTGGGCTATAACTACGTCCTTTCGCAGAATTCACGTTTTAAGACGCTCGAGAAGAATATCGCTACAAAAGAACTGGTCATCAATCAGGATACGCCCGGTGCGGTCATGATCGTGATCCGTTCCGGTGATACGACGAGTGATATCGCCGATAAGCTGAAGAAAGCCGGACTGATCAAGAACACCATGACGTTCTCCATCATGAGTAAGTTTAACGGCTTTGACGGCGGTTATCTGGCCGGTACGCATTTCCTTACACCGGATTTGACCTACGATGAGATGATGTATCTTCTCTG
>ONFC01000158.1 GCA_900317035.1 uncultured Eubacteriales bacterium | reverse complement strand
TGAATGCTTTTTCTCCGCGCTGTTTGCTAAAGCAAAGGCGCTGTCGAAAAAGATTCACTCCTGCGTGAGCGGAGGCAACGTCGAAAAGACTTTACTCCTGCTTGGGAGTCACACAATTGCATATGACTGAAGAAAGACTGGCTGAGGAAATCCTTGGCCGGTCTTTTCTATCCTATCAAGGATACGAAATCGGAAGATGAATTACTGCAAAAGGATATGAGTTTGCGTTAAAATGTAGTTCATTATACGTGAAAGGAAGCTTTTGTTTTGAAACTGAGAGCATTTGACATAGATATGGATTTCGAGGTGATCCGGAATTGGATCACGGATGAGCGCACGCATGCGATGTGGAGCGCGAACCGCATCGGGTTCCCGATGGAAAGAAAAGATTTCGAGGATTTTCTGAAAAGACAGAAAGAAGAAGGCGACAGTGCTTTTGCCGCGGAAAACGAGGACGAACGGATCGTCGGGTTCTTCCTTTACGGAAAGAACGAGGAAACGATGGAAGGCATGCTGAAATTCATCGTCGTCGATCCCGAGCAGCGCGGGAAGGGCACGGCGCAGGAGATGCTGCATCTTGCCGCGCAATATGCTTTTGAAAAGACGGGAGCCGCCGCTGTTCACTTGAATGTCTTTTCCGCAAATCCGCGCGCGAAAAGATGCTATGAAAAAGCAGGCTTTAGTGAACGGAATACAGCCCCCGGTGCTTTTCCCTATAAAGAAGAAAAATGGGACCGCATCAACATGATCCTGCCAAGCATGATACAATCTTGATAGAATTCGAAGAATACAATTGTGAGACAAGGAAAGCAAAGTAAGGACGTAAGTCGTGAAGTGATCGGCTCGCGACTTTGGAGGTAGGATATGGCCTGGAATCTTGTATTCGAGGGTGATCCGGCACGCAACCCGGAACAGAAGAAACGATATGATTACATGAAGGAATTCTGTGACAGATTGCACATTCAGAAGATCACTTGTGACCGCCGTCTGGGCCAGGATATCTACGTGTATATTGAAGTGGATTCTGCTTTGAGACGTGTGAGGTTTTCGGTGGGAGAGTTTCAAAAGAAATCCTTCTATAAGACGATCGACAAACTGGAATCGATACTCACACGCGAAGTTAATAAAGCAAGATCGCTTCAATCGATTTCTTATCATAATCGTCTTGCCATACGCGAATATTGGCCATGGGGTCTTTGGAGGGTGGAGTCTTACATCAATCCGTTTGATCCCGAAGACGAGATCGAGAAAAGCGATAGATACGTCGATTGGGCTCCCTATAAGTACGCCTGAGAAAAAAGAAAGATATCAGCATTTTATCTGCAGTTCTCTTCCAAGGAGTTCCTGTTTCACCTTTCCGCCAGGTCTTCCGCCAGCACATACGAGGATGCCGGACAGGCCGACAGGCACGATTGAGTGGGAGTAAGTCGTAAAGTTCTTTTCTCTGTTGCTGTCCTCGGCTTCGCCTGCGGAGGCAACGTCGAAAAGACTTTACTCCCGCGTAAGGCGTGGGAGTCACACAATTGCATATGAATTATAAAGACCGGCTGAGGGAATTCTTGGCCGGTCTTTGTCTGTTACCTAATATTCATCAGATTCATGACCAGTGTGATCATGATCTCCTTATCTGACGGATCAGATTCCGCTATCATGAGTGTAATCGCAACCAGAGTTCCATCACTTATCGTCTTTTCACCATTTTTGAACAAACAGCCGTTTCGATTCAGAAACTCTAAAAACAGCGATGCGGCAATTCGTTTGCATCCATCATTAAAGGGATGATCCTTTATGATGAAATATAAAAGATTGGCCGCCTTCTCTTCCAAAGACGGATAAACCTCTCCACCAAAGACATCCTGATAAACTGCGCCAAGAATGCCCTCCACCTTGCCGGCTTCCTTCTCAACACCAAATACATCTGATTTGTATTCCGTTTCCAGGCGTGAGATAATGTCTCGACAGTCCTTGTATGTGAGTTTGTATAAAGGCTTTGTTCCCTCAGGTTTTTCCAGATCATGATGATCATATTGATCAAGAAGCAACAATGCTTCTGTATATTGACTCACCGTTCGAAGTACATCCTGCTGTTCAACAGACAACGTATCCGCGAGCATCCTCGACTGAATCTCCACAGTCTTCTGAAGGGCAATAAGTCTCTTCTCATTTATGGCATATCCGTTGATGATATACTGCTTCAATACTGAATTTGCCCACTGGCGAAATTCAATACCGCGTTGAGATTTCACTCTGTACCCAACGGAGATGATAACATCAAGGTTATAGTACTGTGGCGGGCGAGAAGCTGTATTTGTACTTCTGTCGAAAATTTCGACAGAAGTCTCCCTGTTCAGTTCTCCTTCTTTAAAAATCTGGTTGATGTGATATGCAATTGTCGATCTGGCCGTATCAAAAAGTGAACTCATTTGTTCTTGAGTAAGCCATACAGTATCATCGACAATAGACACGTTCAACTTGATCTCTTTGTCCTTTGTTACAAATAAAACCATCTCGTTATCCATACAAATTCTCCTTTCATATTTGCTAAACAAATGGTACAAAAAACGCTGTCCGTATATACGGACAGCGTTTATAATTAAGTAATCATTGATGACAATTACGTGATCACTTATCCATTTCTTGTTTAATTCTGAAGAAAAGAATATAGGTTTCTTCCCGGAGTCTTCGGTTCATGTTGTCATGTTTATTCCTTTCCGAGATAGCATACCATGATGTACTCTTCGTTATTCTCATCCACTTTCCGGAATCCGACTTTCTCATACATTCTGACCGCATAGTTACTCTTCTGGACAGCCAGAGAGGCTTTTTTGAAACCCTGATTCTTCAGATGCTCCAGCATCTTTTTCATCAGTTCGGTGCCGATTCCTTTGCCGCGGTATTCCTGGATCAGGGAGATGGCAAAGGATGGCGTCTGCGAATCCACATGCCCATAATCCTCCATGATGCGGGTCCAGACCGCTCCCACTACCTTACCGTCATCCTCGGCCACAAAGCAATGGTCCGCTTCGCCGGATCCGAAGTCCTCATAATACAATTTCAACTCCGGTCTCTCGATAATGTCCTTCGGTGGCGGTTCCATCCCTTCCGAAATAAAGATGGCCTCGTACAGAAAATCCTGCAGCAGATCTTTCTCATTGTCTCTCATTTCACGGATTACCATACACTGACCTATTCTTTCGTTCTTTCCTCATTTCGTGTTCTTTATTATAGCATCGACATAAGAAAAGGGACCATCTCACGACAGGCACGATTGATTGGGAGTAATTGAAAAGAGAGCCACCCTAAAGTGGCTCTCTTTTTTCATCTCTTCTTCGAGTAGTAAATAAATTCTCTGTCCCGACGGACTTCCGTGTACCCGAGTTTCGTGTAAAAAGCATTCGTTCTTCTGTTCCAGATCGGGGTATCAAGTACGAGTTCTTTTGCATCGGAAAACATCGACTCGATGCTTTCCATCATGAAGATCCCATACCCTTTATGGAAGTGTTCCGGAGATACGAAGATCCTTCCGACATTAAGCCTGTCCTGCTCCGGGAAAAGCACCGCTCCGCCCACGATCAAGCCATGGTCATCCACCAGTTTGTAAAGGTTACCCGTCCGGGCCATCTTCATGTGGAACGGAGTGGACTTGTATCCGGGAGGACCTCCTGCGGAGGGTGATCCTACCTCGACATCGCTGTCAAAAGCATGCTTCGAGATCGCGACCAGGATCACGGCATCAGAAGTGCCGGCTTTCATCAACTTCATACTCAGCACCCCGCAATCGCCATAAAGATATCCATGTGGTGTATACCGCCCTGCGTCATCGTTTTCTGTTTTCGTAGATAACTGATATTCGTTCCTAAACTCATGGTCTTACCTCTGATCAAGTTTTATTCCATCGGCCATCTAGTAAAACCATTATTCCACACATCACGTGTCAATTCCATCAACCGTTACGTGCTTTTTCTTTATTCTCTGCAACACATCATGTTGCATTTCCCGCCAGTTCTTCCGCCAGCACATACGAGGACGCCGGATACAGCTGGAAGTATTGCCGTTTATCATCATGCTCCGCTGAAATCAGGTAGTAGAGGCCCGGCTCGCCATAGTTTCGGTACATATATTGCTCGACCTGAAGTTCCACTTCTCTTTCGCCGGCCATATAGTAAACAAAATAGTAAA
>ONFC01000125.1 GCA_900317035.1 uncultured Eubacteriales bacterium | reverse complement strand
ATGCTTTTCTCATTAATATCACGCTCCGATATCGAGCCATATCATAAAGGCTCCCATAGCGATAATGACAGCTCCTGCCACAGCCTTGTACACAGCCTCACGGACAAAGAAGCCCTTTCTGGACTTATAGTAGTGGAGGCGGGGAGCTTCGGGCGAATACTTTATTTCCATAGGAGTATTTGTTTCGTACAGATGATAGTATTCCTTGAATATCTTTGAGAACTTAGGCACGAAGGGAAGGCTTGAGCTTATCATCTCCCTCCCGTCGGCGGTGATATATCTTAATACAGGTGAGTATTTGATGGTTATAATAGGGATAAAATGAATAAGACTGATATCGAGGCGTTTTCTGAAGCCTGTTATCTGTCCCACAGCAGAAATAAAGCTGCCGTCGTTATCCTGCTGGTACTGTTCTCCGCACCGAAGGTAAGAGAAGTCCTCTCCGGTCTTATCAAGAAGACTTTCTCCGGTGGAAATAAGAATAAGAAGACGCTCACCGCGCTGGCATCTGCAGGCGCGGCAGAAGAAGCGGGGACAGGTGCTTTTGACGAAGTACGTGTTTCTGAAGATGGCGTAAGCGCTGCTGGAGCAGAATCAGATAGCAAAAAAGAGGAGGCCGTCCAATGAATGAGAAGAAACTGAAAGGTGGTATCTTCAATCGTGTAAGTGACACCAATCTCCTGTTTATTATCACAGTCGTTATTTTCTTCCTGATGTATTTCAGCGCGGTGGTGTTCGAGGGGGAAGGCTTCAGAAAGCCGCAAACATTCTTCGACATCCTGAATTCCAATGCCGCCCTGATCATCGTATCGATCGGAATGAGCATCGTCATGATCTCCGGCGGGATCGATATCTCCGTCGGTGGCGTAGTCGGTCTGGTGACAATGTGCTGCGCGGTATATCTGGATAAGACGCCCGGCGGTGGAAACGTCTATGTGTCGATGCTGATCGCTGTCGGAATCGGTCTGGCCTTCGGACTGGTGCAGGGGTTCCTGGTCGCATACTGCGATATCCAGCCATTTATCGTTACGCTAGCCGGTATGTTCTTCGCACGAGGAATGACGACCATCGTGCATACAAAACCGTTCAATGTCGAGAACAGTGCTTTTCAGAAATTGAAAAATACACGTATCGAGATCCCGAAGATGGGATGGTATACCAAAAAAGGAGTGTATTTCCCCGCGTATATCGAGATTGGTGTGGTCGTAGCGATCGCACTTGTGGTAATATTATTTATAGTTCTGCGCTACACGAAACTCGGCCGTTCGTTCTATGCGGTCGGCGGAAATAAGCAGAGCGCGCTCATGCTCGGTATCAATGTCAAAAGGACCAAGTTCCTCTCACATGTGATCTGCGGAGTTCTGGCAGGTATCGCCGGTTATGTATATTTCCTGAACGTTGGATCCGGTGCGGCATCCCACGCGACGGGAATGGAGATGAACGCGATCGCGTCTTCCATCATCGGAGGAACGATGCTGACGGGTGGCGTAGGAAATATCGTAGGAACGCTGTTCGGTGTCCTTTCGCTGTGTTCGATACAGAAGATCGTCGCATCGGCAGGTCTGGGAGAAGCCTGGTGGACAGGTATCACGATCGCCGCGATGCTGTGTCTGTTCCTTCTGATCCAGAGTATCGTTATCGGACTGAAAAAGAGGGCGCTCAAAGTATAAGGAGAATTATGAGAAAGACGGTCCACCTGATTTCTGTGCTGCTCCTGCTGGCAACTTTACTGGTTGCCTGCAGGAGTACTGCTGTCTCTGAATCCACGACAGAGACCGAATCAGAGAGAAAAATGATCACCGTCGGTTTTTCTCAACTCGGCGCAGAATCAGACTGGAGATCTACCAATACGGAATCCATGCAGACCGCGCTCTCGAAAGAAAACGGTTTCAATCTGATCTATAAAAACGGTCAGCAGAAGCAGGCCAACCAGATCACCGCACTCCGTATGTTTATCCAGCAGGATGTCGATTATATCGTCCTTGCACCGGAGACGGAGACCGGATGGGAGTTCGTGCTTCAGGAAGCGCAGGCTGCCGGGATCCCCGTGATCATTGTTGACCGTCGGGTCAATGTGGATGACAGATCACTTTATTCCTGCTGGGTCGGCTCTGACTTCGAACTGGAAGGACAGAAGATGGCGGCGTGGATCTACGAATATACCAGGATCAAAGGTATCGCCGCGGAAGATATCCATATCGCACATATCCAGGGAACGATGGGATCGACGGCCCAGCTCGGAAGAACAAGAGGTCTTACAAATACCGCCAGAGAATACGGATGGGATATCGTGGCATCGGAGAGCGGTGATTTTACCGAGATCCGCGGAAAAGAAGTCATGGCATCCTTCCTCCGCAAGTACGACAATATCAATATCGTGTACTGCGAAAACGATAACGAAGCGATCGGCGCGATCGCGGCGATCGAAGCTGCCGGAAAGAAAGCCGGCCCGGATATCGCAAACGGAGAGATCATGGTGGTTTCTTTCGACGGAATCAATCAGGATGCGATGCAGTATCTGCGCGAAGGAAAGATCTCCTGTATCGCTGAGTGTAATCCGCTTCACGGCCCGCGTGTACAGACACTTATCGAGATGCTCGAAAGAGGAGAAACTCCCGAGAAGTTCAACTATGTAGCGGAGACTCTTTTCAGCTCTGTTCCCGAGATCAAAAGCATCAAAGTTGAAGAAGAAACCTACGATGTGGATATCGTGAAATAAACCATTTTTTCAAGGCTTTGCCGGTGTGCCCGGCGGACTGCTCTTTCCTAAGTGGACAAATGCTATAGAATGTGAGAAACTAACTGCGCTAAGAGGAAACAAGGAAACACGCGGAAAAGTGCTTTTCGCAAGGAGAGAGAAATGAAGAAAATAATCGCTGTACTGCTCTGTATGGCAACAGTATTTACCTGTGTAGCATGCGGCAGTACGAAAGAAACTACAAGAAAATCCAAGAAGACAAAAAAGACCAAAGATACGACCGAGGTCACCGAGACGGATGAAACGGATGTACCTACTGATTCTGAAAGTGAGTCTGAGACAGATCCGACAGCGCCAGAGAAGCAGGATATGGTCATCACACACGACTTAAGTGCAGTTGAGATCAATAAGACCAGAAGTGTTATGATGTTCGGTGCGGTAGACTCGACCAAGAATCAAGAACCGCCGTACCAGCTTAGCCGTGTCAAGGTCGGATACGATATACTGACTTCTTCAGATTCTGCCACGAGGATCGGTTCGGTCCTGGACGAGTATACACATCACGTAGGAGAAGCCCGGACAAAAGCTTATCAGCAGAAACTTGACGAGTTCAATGAACTGGTCGGATCAGGATCGGAACTGTTCGATTACTGGTACGATGAATACTGCGAAGTCATCAGAAGTGACAGCCAGATCTTGTCGATGAAAATCGAGACGTATGGATACTCGACGCAGGAAGATATCGATCCAAAAACAATATATGAAAGCTATGATGCGATGAGCGGCGAACCGATCACGCTGGATGATGTCATTGTCGACAAAAGTGCTTTTGCACTTTACGTGGAAGAATACTTCAAGTCTATCGGCGCGGATAAGTACGATACAATCGCGGACATCCACGACCAGATCAACGACGGGTCTCTCTCGTTCGGTATGACGTATGACGGCATCTGGATCAGCGAGATCAAAGTGCCGGTTGCAGGACACGGCGACATCTTCAATATGACGTACTTCGGATCGACGCCGAAGAACTATACACTTAACATGGGATTGAAAAATGAACTCCTCTGGGACTTTGACGGGGATGGATCTCTGGATGAACTATCTTTGGCAACAGAAAAAGCTTCCAACGGCTACAGTGTCGAAACACTGAAGATCAGCTATATGGGGAAGGAATACTCGTACAATGCTTCGGATTTCGAAGAGATGAATGATATGGAAGAACTCGACGGGTATTACGGAAGCCATGTCATGTGTGTCAATGGAAAGTACTACCTTCTCATTAGTATGCGGCTAGAGGAAGATAGTGCAACATACACCTTTGATATCAACGGCGCGGAGCCGAAGTTCATCGAGGTATTCTTCAGCAGACCTGAGAACACTCTCGATCCGGAACATTTCCAGCTCAGCCTGAGAACAGATATTATCGGCACACTATTCATGAAATATGATTTCGCGCTTTCGGAGGACGGACATCTCAAGCAGCTTTCCTCGATCGGTAAGGTCCATTCCGGTCCGCTGTACTCGATCATGCCGCTTCCGGGAAAAGAGTTCAATCCGGTCACCTGGGAACTCGGTGCTGAAACGGAAATGCCGTCTAGTGCAACGATAGAAATCCTCGGATATGACAACAAGAGCGGGATCCTCTTTGTGAGGGTCCATCCGAAATACACCACTATGGATACGATGGACATCGCGCTTGAGACAGATAAGCAGAGCACGATCGCAGGACAGCCGAGGGATAGTGCTTTTATCGGAATAAACTACGCTGACTGATGCGCTGGCTGGTGAGCGAGACTGAATTCGAGCAAAAACGAGGGTATTCGACATTTTGTTTTACATAATTATGTGAAATGTAGAACAGACTGTCGAATACCCTTTCTATTCGACACTTTGTTTTACAAACGTGGTAGCAGTGTCGAACGAAATGTCGAATATGCTCTTCATTCGACACTTTGTTTTACAATCGTGGTGGCAGTGTCGAACGAAATGTCGAATATGCTCTTCATTCGTCACTTTGTTTTGCGATCGCAGTGGCAGTGTCGAACGATATGTCGAATATCTCTAGCCTACATAGAACTCAGCATCTGGGCACTCAGGATACCTAGTATCTTTCCCTTAATCATATTGATGTTGAACCCGTCATTTGCACTTTCACAGGTGAATAGGATGTCGATCCCTTCCTGAAGACCGTTGCTTAAATAAGTGGTGATCTTCTGAAATGCACGCGCGCGGTAAGCGTCATCGCTCATCATGCCGAAGTGCTCGATAAAGAAGAATCTGCCTGTTTCGCGGGAATAAACGGCGAAGTCGATATAGTACTCTTTGCCGCCTATGCTGACGATGACTTCGTACTTGTATTCCAGACCGAGCGCCTTGAGATATTGAGCGATCATTACTTCGGACTTCGATCGGAAGAGCCTGCCGTCGAACGGAAGACCTTTGGAAATGGAAGTGTCTTTTAATTCGACGAGCTGATCAAAGCGGGCCTTTGAAAACCTGCCGGAATTGATGCTTTGTTTTTCGGAACAGGAACTGATTTCGCATTCGAGTTCCTTTTGCAAGGGCAGGCTTTCTAAGAAAGCGGTGAGTTGTTCTTTTTGTTTCATCAGCGATTGAAGCTCCACGCCTTTTTCTGTTGTGGCATCGTGCTGATGGACAGTCCGTTTTCCTTGTTCTTTAGTGTAGTAGCGTAATACTTCCAGTTTGCTCCCGTGGTTGGTTCGAGAGCCTGCCCGGATACACGGAAGTGACGCTAATTCTGAACGGATATGTGCGATGTTGTTTCTGCGCATTTGGCGTGCGATCTGGTGTAACTGTGCTGCAACCATGCTGACCTCCTTGTTTTATAGATACTAGGGAGTATAGCGGGAGTAATCACTTTTGGACTCGACAAATACCGACAATTTTGGGAGTTTTGTCCCTTATGCGTCGGGAAAAGCACTTGCCCGGTCTTTTTGTGTGTCAGCGGTACGCGCGGAGCGCGGAAGCGAAAGCGAGGTCCTGATATTCTTTCGGACTTACCATCTCGCCAAGTGCAGATGCGCTTGTGATTAACTTCTTTTGTGATTTTTTGTCTGTGTCGGGGAGGTGGATCTCGTAGCCGAGCATCTCCCAGCGGAGGTGTGAAAAGACATGGCGGCTCTTGCCCATGGGGCGGATGTCCGGCGATGTGATCGTGGGTAAATTCTCGAGGAGCCAGTTCTGAACGTCTTTATTTGTCATGTTTCCGGGAAGATCGACCAGCTCATAAAGCCCTGCGAGAAGCCCTGTTGACGGGCGCTTCCTTACCAGGATCTTATCGCCGATATAGATCTTCAGGATGGTGTGCTGTTCCACAGGAGTGGCTTTCTTTTCTTTCTTGAGAGGGAAGTCTTCCTGTTTTCCCAGTAGAAAAGCACTGCACTGATCATTTAGCGGGCAGGCTTCACACTTCGGTGATTTCGGCGTGCAGATCATGGAGCCTAAGTCCATGAGTGCTTCGTTAAAATCGCCTGGAGCATCTTCGGGAATATCCTTTTCTATCC
>ONFC01000082.1 GCA_900317035.1 uncultured Eubacteriales bacterium | reverse complement strand
CAAAGGACGTGATGAAAAGATAGATGTGCCTGTTCTATTTGCTGAGAACAATGCGATTGACAAGTCTTTCTACGCAGATACCTTCAACTTTTTATGGATGTAAAATAAAGACGAATTGTTATGACAGAAATGGAGAAAATGAAAGCAGGCTTGGAATATAGTTATGCTGACGAAGAACTTATAGCACGCAAGGGACGGGCAATAAAGTGGTGTGAAGAATATAATGCCATAGACGGTATGGATTATCAGAAGCAGTATGATTTTCTAAAACAAATGCTTGGCGGAGTGGGAGAGAGAGTATGGATAGCCAAGACTTTTAACTGCGATTGTGGGAAGAACATATACATTGGCAACGACTTCACGGGCAATTTTAACCTTACCATTCTTGATATTCGCGAGGTTTATATAGGTAACCATGTTATGATAGGTCCTAATACTCTCATAACTACTGTGGGACATCCTCTTTCATTTGAAAAACGCCGTGGATATATGGCTCAGGCAAAGCCTGTAACTATAGGTAATGACGTATGGATTGGTGGTAATGTTACAATACTGCCGGGAATAACGATAGGAAACAATGTTGTTGTGGCAGCAGGTGCAGTTGTAACGCACGATGTTCCAGACAATACGCTTGTTGGTGGAGTTCCTGCACGCACAATCAAGGAAATACATTAACTTTCCTATCTTTGCCCAAATAAACTAAAGATTTATTCTATTGAAAACAGAGAGGTTAATCAAACTAAACCTCTCGTTTTTTTGTATAACTTAGTGCAGAATAATAAGATAACCATCTTGTTATTCTCTTTTTTTGTGTGATAATACGATGTTGTAAGGATAAATCAGATAATGGAGGAGAATCCGAGCCTAACGAGAGAACAAGCCAAGAAAAAAGCGATGGAGGAGATAAAAAAGAAGAGGTAGAAGAAATAGCCTATCACTGAGCAGGAGGCAGAAGTGAGGGACGCTTTGATAGATTTGTTAGGCGAAGCCATAGGAAAAGAGAATGTTATCACTGATGATGAGCAGGCACAGACGTTGATTGATAGGGTTAAGAGTGAAGAGGTAAAAGCGATGAGCTGTAAGCAAAAAAAAATTACTTGATACCGCTACGATGATAAGTGAAGAATCACAAACCAATAAAGCAACTGCCATATCAAGTAATTCGGGTGTAAAACTACTGCAAAATTTTGGAAATCCAACAATAATTGAGCAAAAAAATGAAAAAAAAATTAAAGAGCATAGATTAGTTGGTATTTTATTGCAGTTTTTGTTTTAATATATAAAAAGAGGATATAGTTGTCTATGTTTCTACGATCATATATGGTCAAGTGCTGTTTTTAGGACATATAGATCCTAACTATACTATGTTACTAAGTATGTAGTTGTTGATTTTTTATTTGTTTTTATTGTTACGGATAGAAATAATTTGTAACTTTGCAACCGAAAAGAAAAAGATTGTTAGATCATAATAATCCCTACTGATTAATGGAATTATAACTGTTTGAGTAGGCTGGGTAAAAAAGAAAACTCATATCATGAATTATTATAGAGTCTGCTTAAAAAATAGAAATGTATTGAGATACTGCATTTTTATTATACTCTGTGTTATGTCGACTACTTTGTATGCTCAGCGTGTGAGTGGAAGGACTCTGGATGCTGACGATAATCAGCCCTTAGCTTTTGTAGAGTTGTATTGGTCAGGTACTAACATAGGTGTAATATCTGATACCAATGGAGTTTTCTCACTTCCTTTACAAAAGACATCACATGCTTTGATAGTCAGATGTCTTGGTTATTTCAGCGACACTTTAATACTGCATACTCCAACCGATACTATCATTGAAATCAAGCTGCATAAATCAGTGCAGACTTTGGATCAGGTTATGGTGAGAAGCCGTCAAAAATCCTCGTTTTCAAAGATGTCAAGCATAGAACAGACTGAGGTTGTTACCATTGAAGGTCTTCGTGGTTTGGCTTGTTGCAATCTTGGTGAAAGTTTTGAGAACTCGGCAACGGTAGATGTAGGCTATAGTGATGCTGTTTCGGGTAGCAAGCAGATTCAGTTGTTAGGGCTTACCGGTGTTTATTCTCAGATGTTGTTGGAGAATACTCCATTTCTTAGCGGTTTGTCTGCTCCTTTCGGCTTGGGTTATGTGCCGGGTCAATGGATGGAGAGTATCTCAATAAGCAAAGGTGTAGCCACTGTTAAGAATGGTTATGAGGCTATTACGGGAACTATTAACCTTGAATATGAGAAACCGCAAACGGCTGACCGTTTTTCGCTCAATCTGTATGAGAACAGTGATTTGAAATCAGAAATCACGGCTAAAATCAATCACCGTTTCAGCGAACATCTTGCTACAGGTTTGTTGTTGTATGGTACTTACAGTGCTAAGCGTACCGACCATATAGGTAATGATGGCTTTGCTGACTATCCATTGCAGCAACAGTTTAACGTTGCTAACCGTTGGTATTACGATAATGGTAAAGGCTATGTGTCGCAGTCGCTTATTAATTATATCTATGAAAACCGTTTGGGTGGTGATATGCGTTTTGATAAGTCTATGCGTGGAAGTGATCCTGACGCGGCGATCTTTTATCTGGCCAGAGCACTTCATTCCGGTGAAGATATTGAATTCCTTGCAAGACGCATACTGATTTGTTCTTCAGAAGACGTTGGTATGGCTAATCCGAATGCGATCCTGGTCGCGATGGCCGCCTATCAGGGCGTGATGGCGGTCGGAATGCCGGAAGCACGTATTCTTCTTGCGGAAGCTGCCGTAACGGTGGCAACCAGTCCAAAGTCAAACAGTTCCTATCTTGCGATCGACAAAGCTCTCGCCGATGTGGCTAATAAGCGTACCGGTGAGGTGCCGATGCATCTTCGTAATGCACCGGCCAAAGGGATGCTGGATATGGGCTATTCTGTCGGTTATAAATATGCCCATGATTTCCCGGAACACTATGTGGATATACAGTTTCTTCCGGACGAGATGGTCGGAACTAAATACTATGAACCGGGTAATCTCGGCTATGAAGTGCAGATCCGTAAATGGATGGACCACCTGAAAAACGGGACTCCGCTTCGCAAGCCCGATTCTTCCTCTGATAACTCATCTGATAAGAGTAACAAATAATTCACAAAACGTATGCATATTTCTGTGTAATTGTGCATTGACACTATTCTGTCGAAAAGAATATAATCTAACCCAGTTAGCAAATTAGGAGTGACAGAATGGCATCTGATAAAGAAGTGATCGCATTACTGCAGGAATTCAGCAGTATTCATCCCTTGGAATTTCTACAAAAACTCGACGTTCAGTCTATGGGGATCAGCAATGTTCTCTGTTTTCTCATGTGCGCCGATCACGAAGTTACCGCAGGGGAGATCAGTGAGTACATGAATGTCAGCACGGCACGCGTTGCAGTACTGTTGAAGAAAATGTCTGATAAAGGCCTGATCGAAAAGCATACGGATCCATCCGACGGCAGAAAGGTCATGGTTGCAATCACTGATTCCGGAAAAGCACTTTTCCAGGAGCAGCAGCGCGAGATCTTACTGTATTCCGGTGCTGTCGTTGATCACTTCGGAACTGAAAAGATAAAAGAATTCATCGAAAGCTGCCGGCAGATCCGCCAGATCATCGATAAAGTGGAGCAGCAGGAGCTCGAAAAGAATAAAAAGCAATAATCTTCAAAGCATAACAATCTAAAGGAAATGGAGACAGAAGAAAGATGCTAGAACTAAAAGACATTGTGAAGATCTATCCGGCAGGCGGCAATCCTGTGGAAGCATTGAAGGGCGTCAGCCTCGGCTTCCGTGACAGTGAATTTGTTTCGATCCTCGGTCAGTCCGGATGCGGTAAGACGACTATGCTGAACATTATCGGCGGTCTTGACCAGTACACCTCCGGTGATCTGATCATTAATGGAAGATCCACCAAGGATTACAAGGACAGAGACTGGGATACATACCGTAACCATACGATCGGTTTCGTTTTCCAGACGTATAACCTGATCCCGCATCAGAATGTTCTTGCGAATGTCGAGATCGCACTATCTCTTTCCGGTGTCAGCAAAAAGGAGCGTCGCGAGCGTGCGGCGGAGGCACTGAGGAAAGTCGGCCTTGGCGATCAGCTGAAGAAAAAGCCTTCTGAGATGTCCGGTGGTCAGATGCAGCGTGTAGCTATTGCCCGTGCTCTTGTCAACGACCCGGATATTATCCTCGCTGACGAGCCGACCGGTGCTCTGGATACAGAAACCAGCGTACAGGTCATGGATATCCTTAAGGAGATCTCCAAGGATAAACTCGTTATCATGGTTACCCATAACCCGGAACTCGCAGAGAAGTATTCTACACGTATCGTAAGAATGCTTGATGGTAAGATCACCGGCGATTCTGCTCCTTTTACTGAAGAAGAACAGAAGAAGGCTGAGAAGATTGCTGCTGATGTTGCCGCAATGGATAAAAAGGCGAAGAAAGAAGCTTCCAAGAATGAGAAGAAGCCGTCCATGTCTTTCTTTACATCTTTCTCTCTTTCTCTTAAGAACCTCTTTACTAAGAAGGGAAGAACGATCCTTACTTCCTTTGCAGGATCGATCGGTATTATCGGTATTGCACTGATCTACTCCGTATCTCAGGGTACACATAACTTCATCAATGATGTTCAGGAAGATACGATCTCTGCGTATCCTCTGGAGATCCAGGCACAGACTGTCGATCTCAGTACACTTCTGAATGCTTTTGCCGGAAACGAAGAGCAGAAGACTGTCCATGATAAAGACGCTGTGTATCAGAAGTATAAGATCTATGACATGATGAACTCCCTGATTGCTGTTGAGACACAAGAAAATGACCTTTCTTCCTTTAAGAAGTATATCGAGGACGAAAGAAGCAAGAGCGACAGCAAGCTGTCCAATGCGCTTTCCGGTGTCCAGTATTCCTACGATCTGAATCTTGCGATCTATACGAAGAATATCGAAGACAAGATCATCCACTCGGATACAAACGACCTTATGTCCGCACTTCTTGGTGAATATACCAAGACGATGTTTAATATCGACATGAGTGCTATGAATACGCAGAACAGCCAGTCCTCCCAGCTGATGGGAAGCTCCATGACGCTCTGGAGTGAACTCCTTCCGGGCAAGAACGGTGAAGCGACAAACCCCGTTACACATAAGCAGTATGATGTCGTATATGGACGCTGGCCGGAAAAATATGACGAGATTGTTCTTTTCCTTGACGAAAATAACGAGCTGAATGACTACACGCTTTATGCTCTTGGTCTGAAGACAGAAGAAGAGATCACCACCATGATGAAGGCGGCAATGAATAAGAAACCTCTCGAGTTTACTGACAAGCACTGGTCTTATGAAGAGATCTGCAATCTGGAATTCCGTTCCGTTCTGCCTTCCAACTGCTGGAATTATGATCCTACCACTGGTCTTTATATCGATATGAGACAGTCTGATCAAGGCCTGCAGTACCTCTACGACAATGGCATGACACTTAAGATTGTCGGTATTGTCCGTCCGAATGAAGATGCTGTATCCACAAGCCATCACGGTACGATCGGTTACACTCACATGCTGACCGAATACATCATCAAAGAAAGCCAGAATTCGGAAGCAATTGCAGCTCAGCTCAAAAACCAGAAGATCGATGTAACATCCGGTCTTCCGTTCAAAGAAGAAAATGCAGCTGTTTCCGAGTCCGAAAAGGCTGAATACTTCAGAAAATATGTATCCGAGCTTGATGATCAGGGCAAAGCGGATATGTATATCAAAGTTATGAGCGTTCCTACCGAGAAGCAGATCCAGGACTATGTGGATCTTGCACTCTCCCAGCTCGACCGTCCGACAATGGAAGCGATGATGCTCAAGCAGATGACGGAAGAGATGGGCATGGATGAGGCAACTGTTAAGGGTTACATGGCGCAGATGTCTGATGACGATATGAAGCAGGCTTTTGCAAAGGGCATCCGTGAGAAGTTCTTAAGCGAATATGCTGCTCAGATCGAGAAAGACCTGAAGACCAAGACTCCTGCTGAACTTGCTTCTGCACTTGATAAGAATATGGGCAACTTCGATGACGCCGCATGTGCTGCTTTCTATGACAGCATTCTGGAGTTCTCTGCCTTTACTTATGATTACAACCTCATCCGTCTCGGATGCCTCGATCTGGATACTCCGTCTTCGATCCGTCTGTATGCGAACTCTTTCGAAAACAAAGATACGATCGTTGACTGCATCGACGAATATAACCAGAATGTTCCGGAACTTCAGAAACTGAAGTACACCGACTACATCGGCATCCTGATGTCTTCCGTAACCACGATCATCGATGCGATCACCTACGTTCTTATTGCTTTCGTAGCAGTCTCCCTCGTTGTATCCTCGATCATGATCGGTGTAATCACACTTATCTCGGTTCAGGAGAGAACCAAGGAGATCGGTATTCTTCGTTCCCTTGGTGCTTCGAAGAAGAATGTCTCCAGTATGTTTAACGCGGAGACGATCATTATCGGCTTTACGTCAGGTCTCCTGGGCGTTCTGATCACGTACCTGTTACTGATCCCGATCAACATAATCGTGCACTCTCTGACCGGCCTTAATAACCTTACCGGCGTGCTGCCGATCCCGACTGCACTGATTCTGATCACGATCAGTATGCTCCTTACTCTTATCGCAGGTATCATCCCGTCCCGCTCTGCAGCGAAGAAGGATCCGGTTGTTGCTCTCCGTACAGAGTAATAGAAAGTATAAGATAATCTTTGAAAAGCTCTCCGTTTCTTTGCGGGGAGCTTTTTTTCTTTACCATATAATTAAGCTATAATAGATACTGTTGAGTATGGACGAAAGAGGGTAGAAGATGTCTAGAGTTTATCTGGATAATGCAGCAACAACAAAGATCCGGCCCGAAGCGCTTGATGCGATGACTGCCGCATATTCCGATTATGGAAATCCTTCTTCCGTTCACCATGAAGGTCAGTCCGCCCGAAAAGCACTCGAATGTGCCCGTGAGACGATCGCCGCTCATTTAAACTGTGATCCCGCGGAAGTTTATTTTACTTCCGGGGGAACGGAGTCGGATAACTGGGCGATCTCTTTTGCGGGAAATAAGGATTCGAATAGACGGAATATCATCACATCCTCTATCGAACATCCCGCCGTCCTTCAGGCATGTAAACGCAAAGAAGAAGAAGGTTTCCACGTTACGTATCTTCCGGTTGATCAATACGGATCAGTATCTACCGATGATCTGGAAAAGGTGATCTCTGATGACACGGCACTGGTTTCGGTCATGATGGTAAATAATGAGATCGGGACCATCGAACCGATCATTAAACTAAGTGAGATCGCACATGCTCACGGAGCCCTGTTTCATACAGATGCTGTACAGGCGGCAGGATCGCTTCCTGTGGATTTTTCAGACCTTCAAGCAGATCTTGTGTCTTTTTCTTCCCATAAATTCTATGGACCGTCCGGTGTTGGAGGGCTTCTTGTCAGAAGAGGTCTGAAAATACCTTCTTTTATCGTCGGCGGATCACAGGAATATGGTCATCGTGCCGGGACCGAGAACCTTCCGGGAATCATCGGAATGGCCGAAGCTCTGAAAATTGCGTTCTCTGAAATGGATGCGAATATCGGTCATATCCTGGATCTGCGGAATCTTTTGTGTCAGTCACTTAAGAATAAATGCACGCAGGTGCTTTTCCATGGGGATACAGAAGTATCGCATCCCGGCATCGTGAATTTCTATATTCCCGGCATGGACGGGGAGAAGATGCTGCTTCTTCTTGATTACGCGGGATTTGCCGTATCCGGCGGTGCGGCATGTTCTTCGAAAGATCATGAAGTATCACATGTTCTTAAAGCTATCGGCGCATCAGAAGAAGAAGCGGGAAATTCCCTTCGTGTCAGCATCGGAACATATAATACCGAACAGGATATAGTATCGTTTGTTTCCGCGTTTGAAGAGATCTTGAAGAAGAGTCTTTGAAGAGGGGAGAGGAGATCATTATGACAATTCAGAAGCTTCGGCCGAAGATACACTTCACCCCGGAAAAAGGTTGGATGAACGATCCAAACGGTCTTGTTTTTTATCAGGGCAAATATCATCTTTTTTATCAGCATGATCCGCATTCGCTTGTCTGGGATACGATGCATTGGGGACATGCTGTATCACATGATTTGATCCATTGGGAGCATCTTCCGATCGCTTTATATCCTGACGATATAGGCGTGATCTATTCCGGTTCCTGCTTCGTGGATACAGATAATGTCACCGGATGGGGATCAGACGGAAAACCGGCATTACTTGCTTTTTATACATCCCATAAGATGGACACATCCCGCGAATGCCAGTGCCTGGCCTATAGTACGGACGGCGTGTCATTTCAAAAATACGAAGGAAATCCCATCATACCCGGAAAGGATCACACACCGGCTCGTGATCCACAGGTGTTCCGAAATACCATCCTGGGTGGATATTCAATGGTTCTTACCCGTGAAAAATGCGTGGAATTCTATCGTTCATCTGATTTCATATCATGGGCAAAGACCGGCGAGTTCCGTCTTCCTGATTATGCACTTCACGGCATGATCGAATGCCCCTGTATGTTCTGCACCGATGGGAAATACGTGCTCATGCTCAGCATGGATGTTCCGGAATCTGAATATGGAAAGTTTCCGGAAGAAGCGGTTCCGCATGCCCGTGTGATGCAGTATTTTACCGGAAGTTTTGATGGTAGCTGTTTCTTCGCTGATCCTTCTCAAAAAGAAGGAAACGATACTTATAGCTTGGCTGGGCGACTTTTCTGACGGCGCGAGAAACACTCCGACAGAGAACGAAGGATTCCGCGGGATCCAGTGTTTCCCCAGAAAATTGACTCTGGTACATACTGAGAACGGGGATAGGCTGAAGCATGAGTTCTTTTCTCTTAGAAAAGAGAACCTTCCGGAAGGTGTACTGTTTTCGGAAGACGATGGTATAATCTCACTTCAGGACGGATGTGTCATTGAAAAGATCTGTAATGACGGTCTTTTCCCGGTAACATCTTATATCACGGACAATACTTAGGTTAAACGATGCAGAAACGAGCATTAGGGAGTAAATTACTCATACTATTAGCAGGGGCATTATGGGGATGCATGGGGCTTTTTGTCCGGCCTCTGAACGAGCGCGGTCTTTCCTCATGGGATATCGTTTTCCTTCGTGCGTTCCTGACAATGATCTTTATGGGAGTATTTATTTTCGTAAAAGATAAGAGCCTGTTCAGGATCAAACTGAAGGATATATGGTGTTTCCTTGGAACCGGGCTTCTTAGCATCGTTTTCTTTAATCTGTGTTATTTCAAGGAGATCACGATCACATCACTCTCTGTTGCAGCGATCCTTCTTTATACGGCGCCTGCTTTCGTTATGGTCATATCCGCCTTCTGTTTCAAGGAAAAACTTACAAAGATCAAGCTTTCTTCGCTATTCATTTCCTTTATCGGTCTGGCATTTGTCACCGGCGTCATCGGAGGAACGGAGACGATCACGGCAAAAGCACTTTTCATCGGGCTTGGTGCGGGTCTCGGATACGCTTTGTATTCGATCTTCAGCCGATATGCTCTGGAA
>ONFC01000133.1 GCA_900317035.1 uncultured Eubacteriales bacterium | reverse complement strand
ACTCGAGAGAAACTTTTCTATGCTCGTCGCAAGCAACGACATCGTACGGGATATCGTCAAACTCGGTATGTTCTTCGAAAAGACCAAGTCTCATTCTCGTTCTCATCAGACGTACGACCGCATTACGGATCGTCTCTTTGGAAACAAGGCCTTCCTTCTCTGCTGCGAGAAGATGTACATAAGTATTACCGCAGTTGAGGTCACATCCGGCGTTGAGTGCTTTTGCAGCGGACTCGGTCGGCGTCTTGGTCACGCGGTGGGATTCATGGAAATCACGGATCGCCCAGCAATCGGATACGAAGTAACCGTCAAATCCCCACTCCTTCAGTTTGCCCATCAGAAACGGGCTGGCACAGGTCGGATCCCCATTAAGACGGGTATAAGCACCCATGACGCCCTCGACCTTAGCCTCTTTGACCAGCGCTTCAAATGCCGGCAGATAGGTCTCTGCAAGATCTTTCTTCGATGCGATGGTATTAAACTCATGACGCAGTGCTTCCGGACCGCTGTGTGCGGCGAAGTGCTTCGCGCAGCCGGCCGCCAGCATATACTTGCCGTCGCCCTGCAGATTCTTTACAAAAGATACGCCGAGCTTCGTGGTGAGATACGGATCTTCACCATAGGTCTCATGACCTCTTCCCCATCTCGGGTCACGGAAGATATTGATGTTCGGGCTCCATAGTGTCAGGCCCTTGTAGATGTCGCGGTCACCTTTCTTAGAGGATGCGTTATATTTTGCACGGGCTTCTGTCGCGATGATCTTCGCGACTTTTCCGAGAAGCTTATCGTCAAACATCGCCGCCAGTCCGATCGCCTGCGGGAACATCGTCGCCGTACCGGAGCGGGCCACGCC
Organism: uncultured Eubacteriales bacterium; assembly: GCA_900317035.1. GTDB lineage: Bacteria > Bacillota > Clostridia > Saccharofermentanales > Saccharofermentanaceae > Scatonaster. The sequence goes on along the minus strand of ONFC01000133.1, from coordinate 4,927 downwards.
GTGCAGGCCCTCGTTCCACCAGTTGTATGCCGGAACGCCGAGACGCTCTACCGCGGGCGCACCATAACTTAACTGCGGAACCTGCTCTTCAAATGTCATCTTATCCGCAAGATCTTCTGCTCTTTCCTGAAAAGAGAGATTCGGATCCAGATACTTTTCCATGTTGTCACCTCATTATGTCTCAGTTATTCAGATCTCTGCAGCTCTCTCCTAGGATAAGCTGCGGAGGGAGTTTTCTTGTTTTGTCGATGTCTTTCTCCCCGGAGATCTGGGCGAGAAGATTCTTCGCAGCTTCTTCTCCGATCGCCTTAGTATCCTGACGGATCGTCGTCAGTTTGAGGCTCGTTCTCTGTGTGATCTCGATGCCGTCAAATCCCACGACGGAAATATCTTCCGGAACGGAAAGTCCTTCTTCGCGGATCGCGTCGATCACACCGATCGCCGAGTAGTCATCACTGGCGATAACAGCGGTCGGGCGGTCATCTTTGGTCGCAGAAAGGAGTTTCTTCATGGAGTCATAGCCGCCCTCGATGGAATAATACCGGGACGGGAAAAGACGGAACGTCACATCCTTGGCACCGGAATCAGCTACTGCTTTTTCAAGTGCGGAGATACGTGCCTCCGTGATAAATTTGCCACGCTCACCATGCATGAAGACGATGTTTCTGTGGCCCTTCTCATAGAGATGGTTAAAGATCATCTTCATACTCTCGGAAGGATCGGTCATGACACATCCGATATAGTCATCTTCGTAATCGACCGCGATCTTCGGAAGGTTGCTCTCGATCAGTTCTCTGGCATCCTTCTGCTCGTGGTCCGTATTCACGATGAAAATACCGTCCACTCTTCTATAGCGGCAGTGTCCGAGATAGGACAGCCCGAGATTACCTACTTTATTAGAGATGAATACGATATCGTATCCGTGCTTCTCGACATAGTCCTTGAAGCTCTCGATGACCTGGGCAAAAAAGTAATGCCAAAGACCCATCTGAGATGCATCCTGGCACAATACTCCGATCGACCAGGTACGGCTCTGCGACAGTGCACGGGCACCGGCATTCGGAACATAATCCAGTTCCTGCGCGATGCGGCGGACGCGCTCTCTGGTCGCGCTGCTTACGTCACTTGCATTGGAAAGTGCTTTTGAAACCGTGGCCGGAGAAAGGCCACAGGCCTTCGCTATATCATAGATCGTCGCCATGAAATCTTCCTAGTCCTTCTTATTATGTTTTTTCCCGGGAGAATCGGTCAGAAGTTCCCGGATAAAATAGAATTCCGCCGGGACCCTGGAAAAAGATCCCGGCGGAAGTTTTTCTTACTTATTCAGAACAGCCTTACAGGTAGCAACTACGTTATCCACCGTGAAACCGAACTTCTCCATCAGCATGGAAGGCTTACCGCTGGCACCGAATGTATCCATGGTTACGTAACCGCCATCGATACCGCAGAGTTTACCCCAGGAGTAAGAGGAACCGGCCTCAACAGCAACGCGGGCAGTAACACCCGGAAGCAGGATGGAATCACGATATGCCTTATCCTGTGCGAGGAATACGTCGAGGCACGGAACAGAAACGACACGAGCGTCGATGCCCTCACCTGCGAGAACGTCTTTTGCCTTGATACCGAGCTCAACTTCGGAACCGGAAGCCATGATGATCACGTCCGGAGTATCCTTGGATTCCTTAGCTACGATGTAAGCACCCTTCAGCGCTTCCTTGGAGGAAGTTGTCAGAGGCATCAGGTTCTGACGGGACAGAACGAGAGCGGAAGGTGTCTTCGCAGAAGAGATCGCAGCAACCCAGGAAGCAACAGTCTCTGTCGCATCGCACGGACGCCATACGTTGAAGTTCGGCATGGAGCGGAGCATGGTCAGCTGCTCAACCGGCTCATGTGTCGGGCCGTCTTCACCAACACCGATACTATCGTGTGTGAACATGAAGATCTGCGGGATATTCATCAGAGCAGACAGACGGGCCATCGGCTTGGTGTAATCAGAGAATACGAAGAATGTTGCGCAGTAGGAACGGAGACCGCCGTGGAGAAGGATACCATTGGAGATACCTGCCATTGCGAGCTCACGTACACCAAAGTGCATGTTTCTTCCGGATCTGTCAGCCTTGCTGAAGTCGCCCTTGCCGTTCATGTAGGACTTATTGGACGGAGCCAGGTCAGCAGAACCGCCGATGAGGTTCGGGATACGGTCGGAAAGCTTATTGAGGACCTTACCGCCGAGAGCACGGGAAGCCTGCGGCTTATCATCTACTGTCCACAGATCCTCGTCATCGAGAAGAGCGGAGTAATCAGCAGAGAAGTACTTGTCCCAGAGAGCCTTGAGGTCCGGGTTAGCCTTTGCATATTCAGCGAACATAGCGTCCCACTTCGCGTGAGCGTCTGTGCCCTTCTTACCAAGCTCAGCATAGTGATCGTAGATCTCCTGCGGAACAACGAAGGACTCTTCACACGGCCAGCCGAGTGTCTTACGCATAGCAGCGATGTTCTCTTCGCCCAGCGGCTCGCCGTGAGCGGAAGCGGTACCCTGCTTTGCTTCGCAGCCGTAGCCGATGATGGAACGGATCTCGATGAAGGAAGGCTTTGTCTTCTCAGCTTTTGCAGCCTCGATTGCCTTTGCGATCGCGTCGATATCGTTACCATCTTCAACAAGAAGAGTCTGGAAACCGCAAGCTTCCATACGGCCTCTTACGTTCTCTGTAAATGCGATATCTGTGGATCCCTCGATAGAGATGCTGTTGGAGTCATAAAGAACGATGAGCTTGTCCAGGCCCAGTGTACCGGCAAGAGAAAGAGCTTCTTCGGAGATACCCTCCATGAGGCATCCGTCACCGCACTCTACGAATGTGTAGTGGTCGATGACCGGGAACTCAGGCTTATTGAATGTAGCTGCGAGGTGCTGCTCAGCGATCGCCATACCGACTGCCATGGAAAGACCAGCGCCCAGAGGACCTGTTGTTGCATCGATACCAGCTGTGTGGCCGTACTCCGGATGACCCGGTGTCTTAGAGTCCATCTGACGGAACTGCTTCAGATCCTCAACGGACAGGCCGCCTACACCAAAGAGATGGAGCAGGGAGTAATAAAGCGCAGAACCGTGACCGCCGGAAAGAACGAAACGGTCTCTGTTGATCCATTTCGGATCCTTCGGGTCAAAGGACATTTCCTTGCCCCAAACGGTGTAAGCCATCGCAGCGGCACCAAGCGGGAGACCCGGGTGACCGGAATTGGCCTTCTGAATCATGTCCGCGGAAAGAACGCGGATAGCGGAGATTGCATTTTTTTCGATTTGTGTACTCATACGTCCATACACTCCTTCTCATGAGATTGAATATGTATACGCGCAAAATAGCGCCGTATTGACAGAGGTAAGTGACCCGTGTATCCCACTTTTTTCCGAGGAGAAGGGAAACGTTTCGAAATCGATTTCGAAACTGGGGCAAAAAAATGGGAGCACGAGCTCACTTGCTTAATAAGTTTATATTTTTGGAGGGCAAGTGTCAAGGTAAAAAGTCGTCTGTAAAGTTTTTATGAACCGCATTGATATGCCTATTCCTTTGTTATAAAATATCTCCAGAGTTGAATCGTCATTTTAAGGTTTTGGGGAGACAGATATTGAGACTTTTAATCAAGCGTGACATACTTTTTCATCACCTTTCCGCGCCGGTTTTAGACACCGGTCTTCTCAATCAGCTTAAGGAATTCAAGCAGCACGGCAAGTGCACCTGCTATGACCACAGCATCGCTGTGGCCAAGACCGCGCTTTTCCTGTCGATGATCCTTCCTTTCCGTTTCAAACAGAAGCAGCTCGTAAAGGGTGCTCTCCTGCACGACTATTTTCTCTACGACTGGCATAAGGTCAAGCTGGAAAAGCTTCACGGTTTTCATCACCCGAAGATCGCCGCCGAGAACGCGCACCGTGATTTCAAGATCACGAAGATCGAGGAGAATATCATCCGCCGTCACATGTTCCCGCTGACGCCGATCCCGCCAAAGTACAGAGAAAGTGTTCTGGTCATGATCTCCGATAAGTACTGTGCAACAAAAGAAGTATTTGTTGCTCTCGGTCACAAGATCCGCGGGCTTCATCCTGCGACCCATATCGCAAACACAGTCGCTTTCCTGCTCGCATTCCTTCCATGGCGGTAAGTTCTTTTCCCATGGACACATCCTCAGAGTCAAACTCATCAGAGATCTCCTCTGCCCTGCTTTCCTGGTTTTACGATCACCGCAGGATCCTTCCGTGGCGTGAAGAAAGAACGCCTTATTCCACCTGGATCTCCGAAGCGATGCTCCAGCAGACACGCGTCCCCACCGTTTTGAACTACTACCCGAGGTTTCTTCACCGATTTCCGGATCCCGCTTCTCTGGCGGACGCTCCGGAAGATGAAGTTCTCAAGCTCTGGGAAGGGCTCGGCTATTATTCCCGCGCGAGGAATCTCATGCGCGGGGCAAAGTATATCTGCGAGCACTTCCATGGCGAGCTCCCTTCCGAGCCCGACCTTCTTCTTACGATCCCCGGTATCGGTCCGTACATGGCCGGAGCGATCGCCTCCCTCGCCTTTGACCAGCCCGCGCCCGCCGTCGATGGCAACTGCATCCGCATCTACTGCCGTCTCCACGCGCTCCCGCTCGTTCCTTCAGAAGGTTCTACTTATAAAGAGATTTATTCAAGGATAGAAAAGGATATTCCCGAAGATGCTCCGGGCGATTTTAACGAAGCACTCATGGACTTAGGCTCCATGATCTGCACGCCGAAATCACCGAAGTGTGAGATCTGCCCCCTGAACGGTCAGTGCAGTGCTTTTCTACTGGGAAAACAGGAAGACTTCCCTCTCAAGAAAGAAAAGAAAGCCACGCCGATCGAGGAACACACGATACTAAAGATCTTTATCGGCGATAAGATCCTCGTCCGGAA
>ONFC01000141.1 GCA_900317035.1 uncultured Eubacteriales bacterium | reverse complement strand
CCCGGGTGTTTTCTTGCAGGAACAAGATAGTCACGTGCGCCTTCCGGAGAAGAAGCCGTGAGGATCGGTGTGGTGATCTCCATGAAGTCATGCTCCATCATAGCCTTACGGAGTGCAGCAACGACGTTGCAGCGGAGGATGATGTTCTTCTTGACGTCCGGATTACGGAGGTCGAGATAACGGTACTTCAGGCGGGCATTCTCATCTGCCTCACGGGAGTGGTTGATCTCGAAAGGAAGTTCGTTATAACGGCAGCGGCCGAGTACTTTTACCTCGGAAGGAACGACCTCGATGTCGCCTGTGTCCTGGTTCGGGTTCTTCGAGGATCTCTCTCTGACCACACCGGTGACCTGGATCGTGGACTCTTTATTGATCGCTTTCAGTTCTTTCACCTTATCTTCGGTCTCCAGAACGATCTGTGTCGTGCCGTAGAAGTCACGCAATACTACGAAGCCGAGATTGCTTCCGACCTCACGCATATTTTCCATCCAGCCAACGAGTGTTACGGTCTTTCCGATATCGGGAAGACGGAGCTGGCCGCAGTTATGTGTCCTTGATTGGATCATATATCATTACCCCGTTTCTTAAGTCGATTCGCGTAATATTCTATACCCTAAAAGGGTAGTTGTCGATAATGTAATGTGTAGTGTGATATAATACCCGTAATATGGGGCATAATATGTATGTCGGACAATAGAGGCTGACTATCGGATAATAGAGGCTGACAAAACGAGGATGGGTATGGATACAAGTAAACTTTGTTATGGATGTTTTGGTGAGCATAATGGCGTAGGTCCGTGTCCGCGCTGCGGTTTTGACATCGCAACAGCGAAGCACCCGGCGATCGCACTACCGATCGGAACGATCCTGAATGGACGTTATCTGACGGGAAGAGTACTGGGTGTAGGCGGATTTGGCGTTACCTATCTGGCGATGGATATGACGCTGGAGACGCCCGTTGCCGTAAAAGAATATCTGCCGTCCGGTATCGCGATCCGTGATAACGACCACTACACGATGACTGTAAGCTCCCAGGACGAGCAGGCGCAGTTTGATTCCGGCGCGACGAAGTTCCTCGATGAGGCCAGGATCCTCGCCAAGCTCCGTAAGATCCCGAATATCGTTACCGTGCACGATTTCTTCAGAGAGAACGGTACCGCGTACTTCGTCATGGAGTATATCGATGGTGTCGATCTCATGAGATATACCGCCTCCAAAGGCGGCAAGCTCTCCTTCGAAGAGACTAGAGACCTTCTGCTTCCGGTGATGAAATCCCTCGCTGTCGTTCATGACAACGATCTTCTGCACCGTGATATCAGCCCGGACAATATCCTCGTCACGAAGACCGGGACGACCCATCTTCTCGACTTCGGCGCGGCACGTCTTTCCGTCGATTCGGTCAAGAGCCGCTCGATCATCCTAAAACACGGCTTCGCTCCGGAGGAGCAGTACAGAAAGCATGGTAACCAGGGCCCGTGGTCCGATGAATATGCGCTGGCTGCGACGATGTATCTGGTCATCACAGGCGTGATGCCGCCGGATGCGATCGAGCGTGTCCATGAAGATACACTTAAGTCCCCGGCAGACCTTGGGATCGCTATCCCGGACTATGCCAATGCTGCCTTGATGAAAGCACTCTCCGTGCAGGCTTCCGGCCGTTTCCCGGACATGAAGTCTTTTGCGGACGCCATTACGGGAAAAGCAACTGCACCTTCTATAGCAGTTCCTCCTATCGCTGCCGCAGCGTCTTCTGCAGCTTCTGCTACGTCAGCCCCCGCGTTTTCTACCGGATTCTCTTCGACTGGAAATACCGGCGTGGATTATTCTTCTATTTCTACTGTTTCCGTAAATGAAGAACCGGCTCCGGCCACTGTTCCTTCTTCGACGGGATCGTCTGCTTTCCAGCCGGTATCCCAGACTTCCCAGACTTCCGCGGCACCATCTGTCGGTTCCCCGGCGCTTCCGTCACCCTTTAAGCCGGCCGGCTCCTCTTCTGTGGGCACATCCGGCGGATATACATCCAGCCCGGCTCCGGTGACAGAAAGCAAGCCGCAGAAAACGAGCATCTGGAAGAAGCCTCTGACATGGATCATTATCGCGATCCTTGCGGTTGGCGCGGTCGCCGCTCCGGTAACATACTTCGCACTGAACAAAAAGTCTTCTGAAGAGACCGAGGAGACGACGAAAAAGAGGACGAAGAAGACGACCGAGGAGACGGACGATACGACGGAAGAGCCTTCGACGACCACAACGACAGAAGAACCGACCACTACCACTATCACTTCTGCACCTACTACTCTTTCTCCTTTGGATATGAAGGAATACAGGATCGGTACATATTCTTATAAGGTAAGCTCAAAGTGGTTCCATACAGAATCAAATGGGTACCAGTATTTCTTTAAGGATCTGAATGATGCGGAAACATTCATGATGGTCTATGAAAGAAATCTGATGGATCCGGGCCAGCTTTCGTCCTACGGATATGATAAGGCATTCGATGAACTGAACCAGTCTCTCCTGAAAGAATTCGGAGGCGGAACACTCGTTTCTTGCGAGAAGAACGACGGAAACGACAAAGAAACATGGGAAGATATTGAACTGGAAGTGAATTATCAGGGAAAGAAAAAGAAGATGCCCATGCACATCATCCTGGATAAGGTAACCGGTGATATCTATGTATTCTGCATATTCATGAATGCAGATCTTGATTCCGGAACGATAGCGGAAAATATGGAGGTATATAATTCCAGCATCCCGACGATCACGAGAGAAGACGGTGCGCCGGCAACGCCGACTCCCGCTCAGACTTCTGACCCGACCGAAACGACGGCGTCTGTTCCTTCCGGCATGGTAGCGCACACTGTCGGCTCCTATTCCTATTCATTCTCGAATGAATGGCAGTATATGGAGAAGTCGATCTATCAGTATTTCTTCGAGAATCAGAACAAGATGGATAACTTCATGATGATCTATACGCAGCATATGATGACACCGGATCAGATGAAGACCTTCGGATATGAGGCAACACTTGATGAATTCAATAAGGGGCTGATCGCTGAGTTCGGCAACGGAAAACTTGAGTCTTGCACCAAGACAGACGGCGGTGACAAGGATTACTACGAAGATATCGTGATCACCGGAACATATCAGGGCGCTTCTAAGAAACTTCCGATACGTGTTATCCTCGACAAGGTAACAGGTGACTGCTATGTTTTCTGTATGTACATGGATGCGAATCTTGATTCTGCTACCGAGGCAAAGATTATGGAGCTCTATAACTCCTGCCTATCTACGATCCAGAGAACGAACTGAGGGAAGGAATCCTAACTACTTAGCAAAATAGGTATATTTATTCGGAAGAATTAAAATACTAATCTTTTAAAAAACGTGATATAATGCGAACTGTTATTAACAATGGGATATGCAAAAAAAGGAGAATTTAACTGCATAGACCATCCTGTAGAAAGGGAAAGGAAAAAGAAAAAATGAAAAAGAGTAAACTGATCACAGTATTGGCAACCGTTCTGTCTGTCGCAGTCATTGCTACAGCTTGCGGATCTTCGAAGGAGACGAAGAGAAGCAAGAAGGACAAGGAAACAGAAGAGACAGAAGAGACGGAAGAGACAGACGAGACTGACGAAGAGACCAAGAAGACAAAGAAGACAAAGGCTACTACGGAAGAGTCTACAGAAGACACAACAGAAGAGCCGACAACTACTACTGAAGAAGAAACAACTACTACAACTACAGAAGAAGAAACCACAACTACAACAGAAGCAGAGACCTCTGATACCGCTGCTCCGACATCTCAGGATCTCGGTGACAGAGTACAGCATTCTGTAGGATCTTACACCTATTCTTTCTCTAAGGAATGGCAGTACTTGGAGAAGTCGATCTATCAGTACTTCTTCGAGGATCAGCAGAAGATGGATAACTTCGTCATGATCTACAAGCAGCACATGATGACTCCGTCTCAGCTCCAGAGCTTCGGCTGTGAGGCAACACTCGATGAGTTCAACAAGCAGCTGGCACAGCAGTTCGGTAATGGTACACTCGAGTCCTGCACAAAGACAGACGGCGGTGACAAGGACTACTACGAAGATATCGTGATCGTCGGTACATATCAGGGCGCTGCCAAGAAGCTCCCGATGCATGTCATCCTGGATAAGGAAACAGGCGACTGCTACGTATTCTGCCTGTTCATGGATGCTAACCTTGATTCTGCAAAAGAGGCAAAGATCATGGAGCTCTACAACTCCTGCATCGCTTCGATCGAAAGAGTCTAAAAATATAAAAAAAGGAATTCTGCCCCCGGGGAGGAAACTCTCCGGGGGCAGATCATTTATGAACTATGCGCGAGAAAACCACTCAGATCATTGATGAAGTTAAAAAGGTAATCGTGGGCAAAGACGAGGTCGTCCGCCTGACGCTGCAGAGCGTTCTGGCAGGCGGCCATGTGCTTATGGAGGACGTCCCGGGCGTCGGAAAAACGACGATGGCGGTTTCTTTTGCCAAGACGATGGGCATGGACTACGGACGTGTCCAGTTCACTCCTGATGTGCTTCCTTCCGATATTACCGGTTTCTCGCTGCTGGATCAGGAGACGCACACGATGAAGTATCAGAAGGGTGCGGTCTTCCATAATCTTTTCCTGGCGGACGAGCTGAACCGCGCTTCCTCCCGTACCCAGTCGGCGCTTCTCGAAGCGATGGAAGAGGGTCAGGTCACGGTGGATGACAATACGTATTATCTGCCGAAGCCATTCGTCGTTATCGCTACACAGAACCCGTCCGGCGCATCGGGCACATCGCTCCTGCCGGACTCCCAGATGGACCGTTTCATGATCCGCACCTCGATGGGATATCCTTCCCAGGACAGTGAAATCGAGATGCTTGCGAACCGTCAGAACGGTGCCAACCCGCTTTCCGAGATTTCGCCGATCTGCACGCTGGAGGACATCCTTCAGATGCAGGAGGAGACCTCGAAAATGTACGTCAAGTACAGAGTACTTAAATATATCGTCGCCCTGATGGACAGGACGAGAAACCATAAGATGCTGGCAAGAGGCGGAAGTCCGCGTGCTTCGCTGGCGCTTACCGCTATGGCAAAAGCACACGCCTACATGACCGACCGCGATTATGTGATCCCGGATGACGTACAGGCCGTATTTGCTGCTGTTATGTGCCATAGAATGATACTTACTCCGGAGGCGGAATTTAAAGAGATCACCGCCGAGGATATTGCGAAAGAAATCATAAAGACAACACAGATCCCGAAGGAATAATACTTATGCTGCGGAGCTGGGTGATCTACATTCTATCTCTGCTGGGAGCTGTCGCGTTTTTCCTTTTTTATAAGATGTGGCTGTCCTGGTTCATCCTGATCGTCGTGATCTCGATCCTCCCGATCGCGGTCCTGATCAGCGTGATGTCCGCGATGTTCCTGCATCTTGAAGCGGATGCTTTTCGAAAAGTACTAAAAGGCGAGGAGACGGAGATCTCCTTTACATCCTATGGTACGGAAGCATTTCCGTTCGCACTTTATTCCGTAAAAATCAAGCTTATCGAGACGATGACGGGCGAAGTGAGCATGATCCGTTTTCTGTCCCAGAGCTGCACGACCGACAGTGTCATCCTGAAAACGGACCACTGCGGAACATATCGCTTTACCTCGGCAAAGGTCCGGATCTATGACATTTTCGGGCTGATCTTCATCCCGAGGACGATGGAAGTGGCCGGCGAAGTCGTGGTACTGCCGACCCCGTGCATCCCGCCCGCGATGCCGGACTTAAGCGGCTTTAAGGCCAGAGGACTCCAGAAGTCCAATGTCCCGAATGCGGAGATCTACGATATCCGCGAGTATGTCGCGGGAGACCCGGTCAAGCGCATCCACTGGAAACTCTCCGCGAAGAAAGACCGTCTCATGATCAAGGAATCGCAGGAGGAGACCTTCGGCCATTCCAGACTCTATCTGCCGCTCACGAGGGATCGGGAGAAACTCGATCACCACCTCGGGGAAGTGCTCTTTACATCGAAATATCTGCTGACGCACGACATCGAACACCGTATCCGCGTGCTCCCGTCGGGACGAAGAGAGATCGCCTTTGATGTCGCGACGCACGAGGACCTCGACCGGGCGATCATCGAGATCCTGCATATGCCGATACCGGAGGACCTGGAAGATGAGTAGAGGGAATTCCGGAAAAAATAAAAGAAAACTCACGGAGAACCGTCTCGAGAAAGCGCAGGCATCGGTAGCCGAGCAGCTCGCGATGGAACAGGAGAAGCGGAAGAAGGAGCTTAAGAAGAAGCGCCGGGCTTCCGTCACGCTGGTCAGCGCCGTCAGAAAAGAATCACGTCCGACGACCCTGACGATGATCTTCTCCGTGCTCCTTTCGACCATGCTCGGGACGGGCTTCTCGTTCATGATGATGACGACCTACGGACTCAAGGCGGATCTCTTCGTATTCGTCCTGTTCCTGGGACTGATCAGCTGGGGCATGTCCTACTGCCATGCATCCGACAGTAAGTCCGCGCCATTTGTGCTGGCGGCGTTTCTCGGGATGGTGGCGCTGTTCATCTGTTCACTCGATATCCTGAAGGTCCAGACCGAGGTCAACTACGCGTACTCGATCCTCCAGAAAAGTGCTTTTCACGAATTAGAGCCGGTCTATACCGATCCAAAAGAACTCGAAGCCATCGCCCGTCCGATCACGCTTCTGATGCTGCTGATCAACCTGATCCCGGCATTCTTTACGACTCTCGTGGTGGAAAGACGAAAGAATATCCTTCTCTCGCTTGTGTGGTATATCCCGTTCTTTTTCTGTACGACAGTCATCACATTTATGACGCCGAAAGAGTGGCCATGCGTGCTGGCGGTCGGCGGCATCGTGATACTTCTGATCTTCCAGTTTGTGAGAAGGCTCGGTGATGACACCGTCGATGAAAGAATGCTGAAGATCTCGGCTCCGGTGATCATCCTGTGTGCGCTCTTCAGTGCGCTTTTCCCGGTGTCGCGGTATGACAAGGACAAGCTCGCCGAGAGGCACTTTACGAAGATCCAGGAGATCTTCGATGAGATCCGAAGCAGGCTCCCGTTCGGGGAACTGACCGGAAGATCGAAGAAGGACGAAGAACCTGAGGTGGGCTTTCAGGGAGCCATTATCGCGCATGAAGATGACGAAGAACACACCGAAGCAAATGTCACCTCGGAGGATTTCAGCAAGGTCGGATTCTTTAACCCGCCGGACATCAAGCTCATGAAGCTTCTCCGTTACTATAACGATACGGAGAATCATCAGGTCAGAAATACGGGCAGAATGATCTATCTTAAGTGCACGAGTATGGAAATGCTCGAAAAGGAAGGCTGGCGGACGGCTTACTATGGCGAGAGCAAGCCCGAAGATGCATACATCCTGAATATGTCCGAGATCGAAGGATCGGAGGCGGACTATGTTCTCACGGTACAGCCGTATGTGCAGATCCCCGTATATCTGGTTCCCGAATATGCGGACCATTTCTTCCTGTCTCCCGAAAGCCGGTATGCCAGCGCGCATATCTCTGTACGGACGACCTGGAACCTGACGGAATGCGTCCTCAATCCGGGGGAGACTGTCTATAACTACGCATTTAATATGGTACCGCAGAAGCGGGCGCCGGAGTGGAATCCGGAGTACCTCGACGAGGTGTACGGAACATGTCTGGAGGTACCGGAAGAGACGAAACAGAGCATCCTCGACAGCGGTGTGCTGCCAACATGGTATAAAGATCTTCTGGAAGGAAAGAGTGAGATGACGACAGCGGAGAAGGTCGGCACCGTGATCGAGTATGTCAGAAACCTTCATCCGTACGATGCTCAGACACCCTATCCGCCGGAAGGAGCCGACTTCGTGACATGGTTCATGACCCAGAGCCAGAGCGGTTTCTGCGTGCACTATGCGACCACGACCGCCACGCTCCTGCGCATGATCGGCGTGCCGGTAAGATACGTCAGCGGCTATCTGGTAGGATTTGACCTCAACAGCACCAGATGCGAAGTCTCCATGAAAGACGCCCATGCCTGGATCGAGTTTTTCGACCCGGATTACGGCTGGGTCATGGACGATCCGACACCGGGTAACGGCATCGCGGCAAGCTACTATAATGCATATTCCATCGCCAAAGAATACGGCGATATGAACTACGATTACCGTCTCTCTCCGACGCCGAAACCGAAGCCGAAGCCGGTGAAAAAGCCGGCGGCGACGGTGACCCCGACACCGGTTCCTCTGGAATCGGAAGAAGCACCGAAGAACGTGATCCCGCCGATCGTGAAGAGGATCGCGACACATCCGGTGACCGTCACGCTCTTAAGTGTAGTGCTTTTCCTGCTGATCCTTCGTCTGGGATATGTGCTTTTCTGGAAGATAAGGATAAGAAGGGCATCGATGAATAAGAAAGCTTCGATCTATACGTCGTACTTCGCGATGCACAATTCCATCCTGGAAGCGCCGCCGTCCCGTGTGTCGGAATCGATCCGCAAGAAGGCGGAATTCGGCTCCGGCGAGATCACGGAAAAAGAACTCTCCACGCTCGTCCGATTCGGCGATCACAACCTGGATATCCAGCGCGCCGGCTGTCCGTGGGTCCGCCGTTTCCTCTCAAGGATCCTGCGCGTGAAGCTGTAAATGTGGTAAAATCATGGTATCTAATTTATGAATAAGGCAGGTGTTTCCTATGGATCTTGTAAGTACGATTCTTAAGAGTTTGACGTCAAATTCGTCT
>ONFC01000124.1 GCA_900317035.1 uncultured Eubacteriales bacterium | reverse complement strand
GTCATCGCAGACGAAGAAAAATATGTATACAACTACCTCGGTCAGGCCATCGGTGTCCTGAGCTGGAAGCGCTTCGCGGTCGTCGCGGATGCGAATAATGCTGTGGGATTCACAAGATACCTCGCCAATGATTATAGTTTTACGCCGGTGCTGGTCATCGTGTCCGAACCTGTTTTCCGACCGGAAGACAAGGAAGCGATCATCAAAGAGATCACGGACCTCGAGTATGCCCGCCCGCCGAAAGTGCTTTTCCTGACGGATCAGTATGAGATCAATCAGGCGATCCGCGAGGAAGAGCAGGAGATCACGCTCCTTGTCGGTTCCAGTAATGACAGGGAGATCGCGCTCGAGAAAGATATTCAGTTCATCCTGGGTTCTTTCCCGATGAGCGAACGGCTGATCTTCAATCGAACTTATGCCGGTTATCGTGGCAGTCTGACGTTTACGGAAGACATCTACGACAACAACTGACGGAACGATCCATCCGTCGTTTAATCTCACTTATGGGGAGGAGGCTGCTATATTGGCAGTCTCTTCCTCTATCCAAAACGGAGCGGTAGAATAATGAACAGTAGCACATACGAGATCATCGATTCGTGCGAAGATATCGACTTTAGGGAAGTCAGCGAACTTCTGAAATACTATGGTTTAAGCGACCTTGATAGTGACACGCAAAGACAGGTGTTCCGGAATAGTTATGTGACGATCTTCGTAAAGAAAAAAGATGAACTGATCGGTGTCGGAAGAGCGATCTCAGACGGGATATCCCAGGGCGCGATCTATAATATCGCGGTGAAAGATGAATACCGCGGGAAAGGGATCGGAAAACGCATCGTCGACGAGATCCTGAAGCGGCTTTCGGGGTGCAACGTGATCCTTTATACGCACCCGAAACATATAGGGCTTTACGAGCACTGGGGATTTCGCAGAATGAGTACTTCATATGCGAGATTCCCTGAAGAAAAACATTATGAACAGGAAGGATTTTTTACAGATTAAAGGAGGAAACGAAAATGCCACATGTAGAAATCAAATGTTATCCGGGAAGAACAGAAGAAGTGAAGCAGAAGTGTGCCGATAAGGTTGCCGCAGATGTTGCGGAACTTCTCGGTTGCAACCTCTCTTCCGTATCGGTCGCGATCAAGGAAGTTGAGAAAGAAAACTGGAAGGAACAGGTATTTGAGGGCCAGATCTTTGCCGATGAAAAAGCACTGTACGTCAAGCCCGGATACACCTGCTGAGGATATAACTATGGTTACAAGAGACGAAGCATTAACTATCCTGAGAAAGTATAATCAGGATCCGTTCCATATCCAGCACGCGTTTACGGTGGAGGCCGTTATGAAATGGTATGCCGGAAAACTCGGATATGCGGATAAAGAAGAATACTGGGGGATCGTGGGACTTCTTCACGATGTGGACTTCGAGCTTTATCCGGAGGAACACTGCCTGAAGGCTCCGGAACTTCTGAAAGAAAACGGAGTCAGCGATGACATTATCCATGCCGTATGTTCCCACGGATATGGCATCACGGTAGGAAACGGCGTCACGATCGACGTCGAGCCGGTACATGAAATGGAAAAAGTGCTTTTCGCGGCGGATGAACTGACCGGCTTGATCTGGGCGGCCGCACTGATGCGCCCCTCTAAGAGCACAAAGGATATGGAGCTGAAATCCCTGAAAAAGAAATATAAGAGCAAGGGCTTTGCCGCAGGATGCTCCCGCGAAGTGATCGAACGGGGTGCTTCCCAGCTCGGATGGGAACTGGATGAGCTCCTCGAGCAGACACGTCAGGCGATGGCGGATACCGAGGATCTGATCCAGCAGGAAATGGCAGCATTATAATAAAAAACTTTTCTAAATGACTTATCGGTGATATTATTAGTCGAAATAAAATGAGAGGCCGGAAGATAGCCATGTTTAGATTTTATAATACGTTGAGCAGAACTGTTGAGGATTTTAAGCCCAATGAAGAGGGCAAGGTCGCCATGTACACCTGTGGTCCTACGGTTTACCACTTCGCTCACATCGGAAATATCCGTACCTATATCATGCAGGATGCACTGATCAAGTCCCTGGAGTATGCAGGCTATGATGTAAAGCGTGTCATGAACATCACGGATGTCGGCCATCTTTCTTCGGATGCGGATACCGGCGAGGATAAGATGGTCGAGGGCGCCAAGCGCGAACATAAGACCGTTATGGAGATCGCGAAATTCTATACGGATGCGTTTTTTAAGGATTTTGATGCGGTCGGGAATAAGCGTCCGGACGTGATCGAGCCTGCGACGAACTGCATTCCCGAGTTCATCCACATGGTTCAGACACTTCTTGATAAAGGATATGCTTACGTAGCCGGCGGCAATGTGTATTTCGATACCGGAAAACTGAAGGACTACTATGTTTTCTCTTCCGCTGTCGAGAAAGACGATCTCGAGATCGGCGTCCGCGATGACGTGGAAGAGGACGTAAATAAGAAGAATAAGACGGACTTCGTTCTGTGGTTTACCAAGTCGAAGTTCGAAGATCAGGCGCTCAAGTGGGAGAGCCCGTGGGGCGTCGGATATCCGGGCTGGCATATCGAGTGCTCATGCATCTCCATGAAGCATCTTGGCGAGTATATGGATATCCATTGCGGCGGCGTGGATAATATCTTCCCGCATCACACCAATGAGATCGCCCAGTCCGAAGCATATCTCGGTCACAAGTGGTGCAATTACTGGTTCCACAGCAATCACCTGAATGACCAGTCCGGTAAGATGTCGAAGTCTAAGGGCGCGATCCTGACGGTTTCCGTTCTTCAGGATAAGGGCTATGATCCGCTGGCGTATAGATTCTTCTGCCTACAGTCCCACTACAGAAAGCCGCTGGTGTTCTCATATGACACTTTCGATAACGCAGTTTCTGCATATAACAAGCTCGTGAAGCGTGTTTCTGAACTGAAAGCAGACGGCGCAGTGGATGAAGCAGCGAAGAAAGAGTTTGAGACCAAATTCTGCGAAGCCGTATCCAATGACCTCAATACCTCCATGGCGGTCACCATTCTCTATGATGCACTGAAGGCGGATGTGAATGACGCGACCAAGCTCGCCCTGGTAGAGAGCTTCGATAGAGTGCTGTCCCTGGATCTGATCGGTCATGCAAAAGCACTGGGTGAAGGTGCTGCAGTGGATTCTGAACTCGAGGCATATGTCAATGATGCGATCGCCCGCCGCGCAGAAGCGAAGAAAGCAAAAGATTTCGCAACAGCAGATGCCATCCGTGATGAACTGAAGGCAAAGGGCATCGAGATCAAGGATACAAGAGAGGGAGTAGAGTGGCATCTGGTCTGATGCGTTAGCTTATCGACTGGCAGCATTTCTATGACATAATCTGAAATAAAAAACGGTGAGGGGTTGTCTCAATTAATGAGCAACCCCTTTTTTGTTAACGACTACGAAAGTGACGGTTAAGTATTTATCGGAACACCCGGGTTTCAAGTTCTTTACCCATAATAATGCTGTTTTCGTATTTCTATCGGTAGGAATTGGACGCTAATGACCGATAAAAAAGTATAATACCTAGATTATATCCGTACATATTGGCTGTACTATTCCGATATTTTTCCCGATTCTGCTTTTTTATCGGTCGTTTTTACAGATGACAAACCGATAGAACTCAAAAATCTCTCATCTTATCTGCATAAGACGATGTAATTCTACCGATAGAATTCAAAATCTTGTATTTCTATCGGTAGAAACCTCTATATTTTGATTGAAAATATTTACCTATTGACATAGTAGGTAAGTAGTAGTATAGTTAACTCATTCGAGCGGGACAGCCGGCAAATAAATAAAGAACCACAGTTGACACGGCCGGTGTTTCCAGAAAGAACGTAAGAGAGGAGAAGCGAAGATGAAGCATTCAGTAACCCGAACATGTTATTGCGTCATGTGCGATCGAATGCGGCCCTCCCGGGATGTTATGGCCGGGCGCGGATCTGATTCTTCGCGCCTTCTGTGAACTGATGAGGCGGTATGCCACATCATGAAGCCATATATCCGGGAGCTTCTTATGAAAACAGGAAGCTCCTTTTTTATGGCTGGAAAAGGAGAAAGGAAAATGATTGGATTTGAGTACTATAACCCCGCGAAGATCGTCTTCGGCGAGGATTCAGAGAAGAAACTGAAGGGGCTTCTCGAAGCATATAAGGTAAAATCACTTCTTCTGGTATATAGCGGTGATTTTATCAAGG
The DNA here is from genome assembly GCA_900317035.1 of uncultured Eubacteriales bacterium. GTDB lineage: Bacteria > Bacillota > Clostridia > Saccharofermentanales > Saccharofermentanaceae > Scatonaster. The sequence goes on along the minus strand of ONFC01000124.1, from coordinate 2,230 downwards.
ACCTGGGCATCTATCAGGTCGTTTCCGATGCGGCAAAAGCACTGGGCATCAAATTCTCGGAGAACGGTGAAGTCGTTCCGAATCCGAGTATCGATCTGGTAAGAAAACTGGTGGAACAGGGTAAAAAAGATGGAGTGGATTTCGTACTCGCTGTCGGCGGCGGTAGCGCGATCGATACTGCAAAAGCAGTTGCGATCAGTATCCCGTACGATGGAGATCCGTGGGACTTCTTCGAAAAAGGTGTCGTTCCGGAAGAAGTTCTTCCGATCGGCGTCATCGCAACCACCGCATCGAGCGGATCCGAGACATCGAACTGCGCGATCCTTTCGAGCGGCGAGTGGAAGCTCGGTTTTGAAGATGACCGCATCATCCCGAAGTTTGCGATCATGAATCCCAAGTTTACCGCAGGCCTTCCGGCATATCCGACATTTGTAGGTGTTGCGGATGTTCTGACACATCTTCTCGAAAGGTATTTCAGTGATGAGAAGAATTCCGATACGACAGACTATCTGATCGAGGGCGCGATCCGTGCACTTCTCGTAAATGCGGATAAGCTTCTTACTGATCTTAAGGATGTGAATGCCAGAGGAGAGATTCAGTGGCTGGCAAGCGTGGCACATAACAACTTCCTTGATGCAGGAAGAAGAGCCGACTGGGGATCACACCGTATCGAGCATGAGCTTTCTGCGCAGTACAACATCGTACATGGGGAAGGAATGGCGGTCGTTTTCTCCGCATGGGCGAAATACATCGCAGAGAAAAAGCCGTGGAGAGCCGCACTTCTCGCAAGCCGGGTATTCGGTGTGGATGCTTATAACTACAGCGAGAAAGAAAGAGCATATAAATTCGCATATGAACTTAAGTCCTTCTTTACTAGGATCGGACTTAAGACTACGTTAACGGAACTTGGAATCGGAAAGGAGGACTTTGATGTCATGGCAGACAGAGCGACCAGAAATGGTCCTGTCGGTCACTACTATCCGCTGGATAAAGAAGAATTCAAGGCAGTACTTGAGCTGGCAGTGTAAAGAGAAAACACGCAGAAAGTATTCCTGAAATAAGCCGGGATCCCGGGACGGCGTAAACTTCCCGGGAACAGAATAACAAATTAAGGAGATTAAAACGATGGCTAGAATCAAATTAGTAGAACAGAACGAAGTAACAGGCGCAGAGAAGGAGCGCTATGATGAGCTCGCAGGAAGAAATGCAGTAACGAACATGAAGAGAGGTCTTCTCAATGATGCAGCAACATACGATGCATTCATGGGCTGGTACACCTCCTGGAACCGTCTTGTAGAAGTGATCGGCGAGAAGGACGCTGTGCTCTATGCACACGCGATATCCACGACTAACTCCTGCCAGCTGTGCTCCCTTTTCTTCATCAGTGACGTCAAGGGCTTGGGTCTTGATCCGAACAACCTCGTATACGATGAGAAGGAGCAGGTGCTCTTTGATCTCGGACAGGCGATCGTAAAGGATCCGACATCCGTATCCGATGAGATCTTCGACCGTTTGAGAAAGTTCTTCAACGACGTCGAGATCGTCGTAATCGTGGGCTTCGCAGGCCAGATGATCGCTACCAACAACTTCAACTCTGTTCTTAAGATCGATGTGGACCAGAGACTGCTGCCGATCATTAACGAGTTTAAGCCGGCAACCTGGAGAAAAGATATTAAGTAATTGAATTGATCCTGATACGGATCAGACGGCGCTATGCTTGACGGCAATCGGGTACCTCGTGGTATCATGTGAGAAGTTTATATGAGCAGAAGGGAAACTGTACATGAAACATCTCCGGTTGAAAGTCGCCATAGCGTCGTTTTTTATATTCTTCTTCATCCGTTTCGGATGGGCATGGGTATGCGGCGGTCTTATGCTGCTTTTCGGTAAAGATAACCGCGCACTTCAGGCGATCGGCCTGGGACTGGTTGCTTTTTCCGTCATCGCATCCATCATCGAGTCGGTCAAAAACTACATCTCGATGGGAAAAGTCATGGATTCGAATAATCCGTTGAGTGCGCTGTTTGCCTCAGGCAAATTCAATGCCGACCCGAGCATGTATGAAAATATCGATTTTGACGCAGAGATCGAGAAGACGACAAGTGAGATCTTCGAGATGCCGGAAGCACTTTCCGGACGACGCTGTGTCGAAAGGCTCAGAGAAGAACTCAGAGAAGCCAGCACGATCGAAGAGTGTGTTAGTGCTTTTGAAAAAGAATGCATGGATCAG
>ONFC01000149.1 GCA_900317035.1 uncultured Eubacteriales bacterium | reverse complement strand
AGCCGAGGCTTTCCATGGTCTTTGTGAGCACGAGGCTGAGGCACACGCCGCCGGCAATGGTGAAAAGGATCGCTGCGACGAGTGTTTTTCGAGCATATTTATAATCTGCATCTTTGTTATCGAAGATCAGGTCTCTGATCGATGTTCTGGTCGCCTTCAGGAGTTCCTTGATCGGGCAGAGGCACTCGATCACGATGGCCCCGACGATGACGCCGATCCAGGCCGCGACGGATACTTTTCCGAGATTCATCTCCAGCTCGATGTCCGATCCGGAATTCAGGGAGAATACATTGTTGAAGATCGCGTCTCTGGTCAGCACATACAGTGTCGAGCCGATCGCGCCGCCGATCAGGCCATACAGCGCATTCTCGAAAAGCACTATCTTTGCGGTCGTGTTCGGTGTGACACCGAGGCTTCTCAGGGTGCCGACCGTGCCCATTCTCTCGACCATGATGCGCTCCGAAAGCGAGATAGTGACGAAGATGACGAGCATCAGGCAGATCAGGAAAAGGATCGCAAATACACTTGTGACACCGTTTACATTCTGCTGTACCAGTTCGCCGTTGATCAGATCCTCGGGCTCGACGCCCTGGGTCTTCTCCTGCATGAGGTCACAGAACTCACCGACCTTGCTTCTGTCGTGAACGCGGACATATGCGCCCTTGAAAGTGATCTCTTCGCCGAAAAGGTCGCAGAATCCGTCCAGCGGCATCACGACATTATACTTTTCCGAGAGCAGGCCCTTATAGGAAAGCACTGCCTTTACTGTGTATTCGTGCGGCTGATCATTCTCATCGTAGAACTCGATCTTATCGCCTTTTTTCAGTTTCAGGTCTTCGGAAAGCGTCTTCGGGATCGCGATCTCATTTCTCGCCAGATCGGTCTCTTCCGCCAGAAGATGCAGCGTATTGGCATCTTCAATATCCGTGGTGTAGATCAGGATGCTCTTCTCGTGGAAGTATGCATATTCTGTGTTTCCGGGAATATTGAATGTTGTCATGTCTGCGGTCATCAGCGCCTTATCGTGTTCCGGAAGGCCTTCGAAATCCGCATCCTTCAGGCCGCCGTTTCCGGTGACCATTACATTACTGTCTCCGAACATCGTAAGGAACGCGGATTCGAGAACATTTCTCACGGAGTTGCTCATATCAAATGTCATCATCGCGGCGAAGGAACAGATCAGGATGCAGAGCACCAGCATGATCGTCCGAAACGGCTTTGAGAACATATTCTTAAGTGTGTGTTTAAAAATGACTCCCATTTTTTCTCCTTCTTGTTTTGCTGTGTTTCAGGGTGTTTTTTGAATGTGTTTTTATGATTTTTTAATGTGTTTTTCTATGTGTTTCTCAGTTTCTTTTTCTTATCGTTTTTCTTTCCAATTCCCTGTTTTTGAGCGCACCGGTGGTTCAGTTCGGAACTGTTTCGCGACGTCAGCCCGGCCTGTTTTAGGGCGCACCAGTGGTTCACCGCCTCTTTTCGGTCGGGATCACCGCTCATTCAAGCGGTGGATCCTCGACTAAAAAGAAGGGTTAAAGAGGGGGTATTATGAAAAGTGGGTCATGCGAAATTATCTGTTCGTGATATCGATGGATCCGGCGGACATATCAGCGGTGAGGACGATGTCATATCCATCCTTCATCGTGAACTCGTCTCCGCGCTTTTCTCCGTTGATCTTGGCAGATCCTGCAGAGAGATCCAGGTCGTATCCGATCTTCTGTCCATCGACAAACTCGATCGTTGCCGAGCCCGCCGACATGTCGATATCAAAGCTGGCCGTCAGGGTAAGTGCTTTTGCATCAAAATCACCTGCGGACATATCCAGTTCGCCACCTGCAACGGTGCAGTTTGTGAGTTCCACATCACCGGCGGAAAGGTCGAATACCGATCTTCCGAACTTGCAGTTAGTCGCCTCAAAATCACCTGCGGACATATCTACATCGAGCTCGCCGTTTACGTTGTTGATCTTGACATCACCTGCGGAAAGATCGAAGGAGATCTTATTGCAGTTAAAGCCTTTTTCGATATCGACGTCGCCGGCGGAGGTGTCGATCATGACATCCTTGAAGTCAGTGCCCTTCGGGTAATAGACATATACATAATAGTCTTCGTTGTCGAAGTTGAACCAGTTGATGTGGATATCAAATTTCTTCTTGTGAGTGGAGACTGTCAGCGTATCATCCTTTGATTCAGCGGTAACCGAGGCCGCCTGGAGCTTATACTCGATGGCGTACTCATCACTCTCGATAAACTTGATATCCGCTGCGTTTACATCGATATTAATATCGGAAAAATCATCCACAACTGTCTTCGGCATCTCGAGTACTTTTCCTTCAGAATCGAGGTGGAAACCATGGTCATAATACATGTGGATCGTCTTGCCCCTGGTGGCGACTGCGCCGACAACAGTCAGTGCGATTCCGGCGGCCATTGAAATTCCTGCAGTAATCAGTGCTACTTTAGTAAATGTCTTCATTTTCTTATTCTCCTCACTATTATGCTACTGCCTGGGCAGCTTTGTTCTTTCTGTTTCTCTTATGAACGATGCGTCCGAATCCCTTAGCCAGACCATGTGCAACCAGTCTGATCAGCGCGAGCGATCCCATGATGAAGAAGATTCCTAATCCGAAGCAGACCAGACCGCTTCCAAGGATCACCATCGCAGCGACAGGATTTAAGAAGAATGCTACGATTCCGAAAATGCTCGTTCCGACGCCGGCTACGAGGATCGAAATTCCTGCGATAAGGAAGCTGATCAGGACGATGAAAGCAACGAAAATCATGACACATGCGACGATCAGGAGTGCGAAGATCACCGGAGAAAGTGGCAGTGCGAAGATTGCTGCGAGTACGATCCAGAGTGTCTTCAGCGCAGAAGGCTGATCACCTTTCTTCGACTTTTTATCCTCAGCAGGCTGTTCATTGAAAGACTGCTCGTAATTCGGATTTGCCTGTGCGCCATATCCAGCGGCTCCCTGTGCCTGTGTGTACTGTCCGCTCTGTGCGCCGAATACCGGTGCACTCTGAGCCTGTACTCCCTGAGCCTGCGGAATCTCTGTTCCCTGTACCTGCTGGAACTGCGGAGCTGCAGAGGCGCCGGCACCGGAGACGATCGGCGAAGGAACAACGGCAAGTGCATTTCCAGAGGAAGCGGCCATCGTCTCTTCATACTTACGATCAACGACATCGACCAGGATCTTCTTGGCAAGGATCTTCGGTTCACCTAACTCCTCGATCACTTTCGCCTCGTTCTCAACTCCGGCCTCGTCGAAGTATTCCTCATAAAATTCGATCGCTTCTTCACGATCATACTGCGGCAGGATCTTAAGTCCTTTTCTCAGCTCCTGCAGATATGTTTCCTTATTCATTTCTTATCCCCTCCCAGTAATGAATCAACTGACTCTTTGTATTTATTCCATTCTTCTAAGTAGTATTTGTGGAGCTCCCGCCCTCGATCTGTAATTCTGTAATATCTTCGGTTACGACCCTGATACGGTTCGTCGTAAGTTTCAAGTGCAAAGTCTTTCTGGAGTCTGCGCAGGACCGGATAAAGCGTCGACTCAGAAATATCCAGTACCGTTTTGACCTGCTGCGTAAGTGTATACCCGTACGCGTCACCCTGGGACAAAACCGAAAGTACGCAAGCGTCCAATAATGTGGAACCTAATTGGAAGACCATACTATTTCTCCTTTCATATTGTATCGTTGGCTATATTATACGGCGTATAATATTGTTCTGTCAACACTGTTTGCGTACTTTTTTCTATTCTTCTCGAAAAGCACTCGCAACGCCTCGCACTGCGCCCTTTCCGCCTCTCTTCATGTTCTAATTCTATTCTTTTTCCGCGAAAAATACTTGAATTATCCCTTATGTAATCCTTAATTCTTTCTTAAATGAAGACAATCTCCAAGCGTATCCCCGCCCCTCAAACTGGATCTTCATCATTCGAAGCTCGCCCCGGTTCCAGCAGATTTCCAAAAATCACTTCGAACTGAGAAAAGTACTGGAAAAATCTCTCACAGGTGCTTGTTCTTCTGCTTTTTTCTCGCAGGTTTCCAAAAACACGCTATCCTTTGGAAATCTATTGGAAATTTCCTTCGAATCCCCCAGAAAGCGATCTGTTTTCTCACAGATTTCCATTTTCGTCATTGTTTTTGGAAATCTATTGGAAAAATCCTGCTTCTTCATCGGAATCCAGGTCTTTTTCTCAGATTTTTCCAAATAAGTCGGTCTCCCTGGAAAAATTCTGGAAATCTCCTTCCTTTCCGTCCACTATCTATCTTTTTTCCAGCAGATTTCCATTCACCCGTCCTTTCCAGGAAAAATACTGGAAATTGCCACAATTACTCCCCAACTACTCATATATCATACAGACAGGCACCCCCTCATCCGTGTATTCTCTTCTCACTACATCAGAAAGAGAGGATAACATATGACCATTTCGAAGAATTACCTCGCCGTTAAAATCAACGCTCTGAAAGAGTATCTCCATTCGACTGACCACATTGGCTGCCGCTCACATCATGTCCATAATCATATATATAAAAGTTATTATTGCACCGACCGCACCACCGGCAAGCGCCACGAACACATCTCCACCTCTTCCGCTGGAAAAGCACTTGAACAGACTTTTCTTCGTCGCG
>ONFC01000001.1 GCA_900317035.1 uncultured Eubacteriales bacterium | reverse complement strand
GCATGATGATACCCTGAATAAAGTCGTTGATCGCGGTGGACATATAACCGCCGAGGATTACGTATGTTGCTGCAAGAACACTCATTACGATGATGCAGATCTCATAACCGTTGCTGATACGGTCCAGACGAAGTGCGGATGTAAAGAGATAGGAAAGGCCGTTAAATACCGAAGCGGAGTAAGGGATCATGAAGATAAAGATGATCAGTGCCGCTGCGATACGAAGTGCCTTGGAATTATAACGTTTACCGAAGAAGTCCGGCATCGTATTCGTATTAAGTGTTTTGGTCATGATACGGCATCGCTTACCAAGGACCACCCATGCGGCAAGAGAACCTATGAAGGCATTTCCGAGACCGATCCACAGTGCCGAAACACCGAAATCCCATCCGAACTTACCTGCATAACCGATAAAAATAACTGCGGAGAAATAAGTCGCGCCGAAGGAGAATGCCGTAAGCCACGGTCCTACCCTTCTGCCACCAAGTACAAAAGAAGAAACATCTTTGGTGTTTTTTCTAGAGTACAGACCTACACCGATAATCATCGCGAAGAACACGACAATGACTATCCCGTACAAGAGATCAAGAGAATCCATATTCTACCATCCTTCCGCTGCCGATGTGAGATGACAGCCCTACAATTTACTTTCACCCCTGAAAAGAGGCATAAAAACTACATTCCCATGATAACAGAGAAAAATAAAGATGCAAGGGGTTTCCCGCTTTTCCATATAGAATTATATAAATAAGCAGTAAGGGTATATCCCTCCAGGCTCAAACAGTTTGCTTACGCAAAACTCGCCTCTCAAGATATCTCCTTACCGCTTATTCTTATCTAAGTTAATGGAAAAGCGTGAAACTACTGTATTTCTATTGTCTCCCCGCAGGAGATCTCATGCATCTTCTCCCCGATTTCATCTTTTAAATAGAGGAACTGTTCCTTGCCGGTACAGTGACAGGTGTAATACTCCGCATAAGAGTCCTTGACCGCTTTTACCGTATCATCCAGGATCTCCTCATCCCACAGGGGATCAAGCTTCATCAGATGAAGCCCGCCGATGAATGTCTGAAATCGGAACGCATGCACAAGATTGATGATCCCTTTATGCGCACATCCGCTGATTAGATGATCCTTATACCCTTCATGGATCAGGAGATACATCTCATGTTCATATCTTTCGTTCTGCATATATGGTCCGAGTTTCACCTTCTGGCCATTCGTATGAACAGGAGACTTCAATCGGGTCATACAGACAAACGAGAGCTCATCGTCGATCTTCACATCACCTTGCACCTTGACATAGCGCGGATGTCCATCAAGAGTCGGATCCAGCCCGATATACTCATTTCTTCCGTTATAATGCGGTTCAAATACCGCTTCGTGCATATAGATATTAGCAATACCGTTTCTTTCCAAAAACGCCATAAGTCCGCCGCCATGGTCATAATGCCCGTGCGAAAGAAATGCTATGTCCACCAGACCGAGATCGATCCCGAGTTTTTCCGCATTCTGAATAAAGAGATCGCTTGCACCGAAATCAAAAAGGATCCGGTGCTTTTGCGTCTCTATATAAAGACTCAGGCCATGCTCGGTCAAAAGTCCGTTTTTACTCATATTATCCGAAAGAACCGTAACTTTCATATACTCAGTTCAGGATTAATCATCCTCTGCAGCAGCAGATTCGATGCTCTCTCTACGTGCTTTTTCTTTCTCTTGATTCTCTTTTGATTTTTCTACATATGGATTCCCATCCACCTGTTGGAAAACTTCAAAAAACAGATCCTGGAAAATCTCATCCCCGTTCTCCAGCAGATAATCACCATCATCTTCTTCGAATTCCAGCGTTACATCAATGGATGTATAATCTTTTTCTTTCACTTTATCGATGATTTCCTTCATGGCTTCCATAGCTTCATCGTCATCATCGAATTCATCCATTCTATATTCTTTAGTAAATACTTTTACTAAAGTTTTGTACTCGATAATATCTACCGTAGCTTCACAAGTTGTTTTTCCCTTTTTCGTCTTAACGCTATCGGAATCGACAGATATTTTCGCTTTACTCCACAGCAATACATTCATCTCATCTTTGGAGATCGACTTAACCATATCGATATATTGTTTACTGTATGCATCACGAGCCTTCATACTCTTATAGTCTAAGGATGTGATCTCTTCCAGCACAGCTTCCGCTTCTTTGACTACCTTCTTATTGCTCGAACCGGAACTGCAGCCAGCCAGTGAAAGTGCCATGACCCCCGAAAGAATTGCACTAACGAATTTTACTGATTTCTTCATATACTATTTCCTCCAAATAATTTAGTTTCAGACAGATAAGCCCAACGAAGCACAATATTCTTTAAAATCCGATATCGCCTTATCTTTTGAAATCTCACCACGTGCATAGCTTTCAGCCTGGAATGAGAATTCACTATTCAGAGGCGCATCATACTCAGTAACATCTAAAGAAGAAGCGCTGTTACTAGCTTCAATAAAGATAGGGAACGCATTCTGACCTCCCAGGAAATCCATGCTTCCATCTATCATGGACAGAACTTTGCCCGATGCTACCGTATCCTTTGTTCCTGCGTCATTTAATAAACCGGAAGCCCACATATACTGAAGACCTGTATCAGATGTATCCAGAGTTACCCAATCCAGGAAACGGGAAATAAACTCTTTTTTGTCTGCGTTTCCAATACTATCTTTATTGGCGAAGATCCACGTTCCTCCCCACCAGAAGCTAACCGGTGATTTGCAGACACGCCAGTCCCCTCTCGTATCTGTTGCTTCAGCAGCCATAGAGTAATTGATCAGCCATGCCGGTCCAAAGAAAGCAAACACCTTACGGACTTTATTTGTTTTAGGGTCCTTGGATTTGCCATTCATAGCATCATACCAGTCCATCGACCAGTTTCGCGTCTCATTTGTCCAGTTATTATCGATCATCTGCTTTGCAAGATCTAAATATTCATCTTTCAATGGATCGATATTAAGCTGACCATCAACGACCCACGGTGTAGCAGAGCCCTTTGAACAGACTGTCCAAAGGTCATTAATATCAGCAACGGGTGCATAGCCTTTCTGATTCAGTTTCTTACAGGCTTCAACGAATTTCGTCCAGTTTCCGGATCCGGCTCCAACTGTTTCCTCGATTACAGCAGGATCATCTGATCCAAATACTTTTCTGGCGATAGATGAAGAATAGATCATCGCTCCACCGGTGCTCTGATACCCCAGTGCTACTGTTTTCCCATCCGGATTCGTACCAAGATCGACCGTATACTGGGCAATTTGCGCGTCGTTCAGTTTCGCGTTGAAATTATCGATAAAATCAGAATAAGGTGCCGCATATTGTGCAAAAGCACCCTGGCTATATGGCAGAAGATAATCGGCCTCAGCAACATAAATGTCCGGTGCTCCGGCTCCTCCTGCAGTCAAAGCCGCATTCAGCCGCGTCTCATATGCCTTGCTCGCATTCTGGCATACCATAGTAATGACAACATACTTTGATGCCATATCCGGATTTTGCTCCATAAAAACACGGACCATATTCGGAACTTCCGGGCTCATCGTATAAAGATTGATCACGACCGAACCATTACCATAGCTGTCTTTTTGGGTAACAGCGCCATCCGTATAAGTAGGTTCTGTCGTAGTCGGTTCTGGAGTTGGTTCAGGAGTAGCTGTTGGCATATCCGTAGTTGTAGTAGGAGTTGGTCTATCTGTGAATCGGGAGATAACATACTCAAAATCACTAATCATTTCAAGCATCTCATCATAGAGATCCTCGATAAAATCTCCGGCTTCTTCACTTTCCAGGATGTACTCGCCGTCTTTGATCTTAAACTCCAGATCAAGATTCTGTACCTTGTATTTCTTTTCCTTTTGTGAAGAGATGAGATCTTCAAACTCCCCAAAGCTCTCTGCTTCGTTAAAAGCCTTCTCGTAATCCGGTAAGGTAACAGCAACCTCACAGGATGCTTTTTTCTTTGTTTCTTTAATAGAGTCCTCGTCGATCTCAAAGGAAGCCTTATCCATGATCGTTTGCACATATTTATTATCGGCGATATCACTTAGTTCATTTACAAAGCTTTTTCCGACACCGAATTCTTTATCCAGTTTCTTGATTTTTTTCGAATCAAGTTTTACTGCCGCATCAAGGAATGTTGTGGCGGAAGAAACAAAGGATGGCTCATCCTCTTTTTTTTCGTTTTTAGATGCACAGGCAGTAAGAGAAACTATCATTGAAACAGACAGCACCAAGCTGGCAAGTCTTTTAAATCTACACCCCATAATAATCCTCCTTCGGGCATGATTTCATTCAATCTGAGCCCATAAAAATTATACTCTCTCGTAAAAATCAAATCAATCTTAGAAAAAGCCGGGCATGGACAGCACCGGATAAACCGAGGAAAAAGAAAAGGACTATCCGGTTACCCTGGATAGTCCTTATTCTGGTGCGGCGAACGGGACTTGAACCCGTATGGTCGCCCACACGCCCCTCAAACGTGCGCGTCTGCCAATTCCGCCACCGCCGCATGGCTTTGAAGCATGAATTATTATACTGATAGACCCGAACCGTGTCAATAGCGATTTTCTATTTCCATTCTCATTTCCTTTTACAGAAAGAGAATGGTAGAATAATAAAGACATAAAATGCAGGAGCAAGCCTATGAGACTTAGTGATCTTTTACCGTTTAACAACATCGTGATCCAGTGCCATGACAATCCGGACGCGGATGCTCTGGCCAGCGGAATGGCCCTTCACTGGTACTTTGCCAAGCAAGGCAAACAGGTTCGTTTCATCTACCGCGGTAATAACAAGGTCCAGAAAAGCAATCTTGTGATCATGCTGACTGAGCTATCGATCCCGGTTTCATACGAGCCCGGGTTTGACGGTTTTGACGAAGAACCGGATCTTCTCATCACTGTTGACTGTCAGTACGGACAGAGAAATGTTACTCAAACGAAAGCGAAAAATATTGCCATCATAGATCACCATCAGCTTACTGTCGCCCTGCCTGAACTTGCCGAGATCAGAAGCAACATCGGCAGCTGCGCAACCGTTGTCTGGGATCTGATCCGTTCTGAGGGACTGGATGTGTGCGAGGACAAGAACTTAGCTACCGCGCTCTATTACGGCCTTTATTCTGACACTAACCGTCTTTCCGAAGTGTCCCACCCACTCGACCGTGATATGATCGATTCTTTAAATCCCGGCATCCAGCGCAGTCTGATTACTAAAATGAGTAATGCCAACATATCTCTTTCCGAATTAAAAATTACCGGTAAAGCGATCCTGGATTTTGAATTCTTCGAGGATCACAACTATCTGATCCTTCAGGCCGAGCCATGTGATCCGAACATTCTCGGCGTTATTTCAGATTTTTCCCTTGAGACAGATAAAGTGGATGTATGCCTGGCATATTTTGTCAGCCAGTACGAGATCAAATTTTCAGTAAGAAGCTGTACGAAAGAAGTTCATGCCAATGAACTCGCCGCTTTTCTTGCGGATGGCCTTGGCGGCGGCGGCGGTCATATTTTAAAGGCCGGCGGTTCCCTTCGCCCGGAGAAACTGGATAAAGATCCTTCCGAACTTCTGAAGGAGCGTATGAAAGAATACTTCGATATGTTCACGATACTTTATACCAAAGATACCGTTCTGGACACATCTTCAATGCCCCTTTACGAGAAGCTTCCTCAGGAAGTTGGTATTGTGCGCCTTGCTGACCTCTTCCCTGCCAAGACACAGATTGAGATCCGAACTCTTGAAGGTGATGTTGTAATTACTGTAGAGGACGATAGTTACCTCATGGTCGGCATCGAGGGTGAAGTCTATCCGACAAGTGAAGAAAAGATCCGCTCCAGGTATTCGGAGCTTCATCGTCCTTACTCAAGAAAAGTCGAGTACTCGCCAAGTATCAAGAATCTCGCTACCGGTCAGAGGATCGACGTCATGCAGTATGCGCAGGCAGTGGTCAGCAGTGGTGGCGGACTGATCTACGCAAAGCCTCTCGATCGCAGTGTGAAGATCTTTACACAGTGGGACGAAGAAAAATACTATCTCGGGAACGTCGGTGATTATATCGCCGTTCGTGAAGAGGATGAGCATGACATCTATATCATAAAGAAGCACTTATTCCCGCTTCTTTATAAGCAGGTAGAAACAGTCAGCTGATACCATACCTCATTTTCTGCTCTTCAGACATTTCCGAACCTTTCAGGATCCTGTATGCTTTATCCTTAAGTTCCTGTAATGTATAATGCCTGAAATATCCGATGCGATAATCATAATTACCTTTGTAGCTGCTTGCAAAGAAAGTATCCGTCGGTTTGTGATACCCGTATGAATTCCATACTACCGCCAACTCTACCCAGGATTCTGTATCAACGACATCTGTGATAAAACCGGTTTGAATAAAAAGCAGACCTTGTTCTTCATCGATTGTCATTTTCGCGTCATACAAGCTGTTATAATACATCTCCACTTCTGTCTTTCCAATAAAATTGCCGTTTTCAGCATCATACCGGTAAAATGATCCGTCATTAAAAGCAACCAGGATCTGTTCAGAAGATGTTCCCTCTTTATAAAATACAGCTCCAACCGCAGTCCGGCCGTTTGTCTGAAGTTCCATCTCCTGATTCCATTCTGAGTCGAAAACCAGAATGCGGCTCATATCCGCTATGATCCATCTTTTCCCATCTTTATCATGTTCAACAAAAGTAGTATTACTCCAATTGGACGGAAGACGCAGCTGTTTTACATCTTTATTATCAACATTAATCACAAAACTTCCAGCCTCGTCATTATATATGATTGCATTTTGCTCCGGATAATAAACCGGCAAACCATAACTATTAAAGCTCGTCATCGGCAGTGAGAATGATTCTCTCTCGCCACTTCGGATATTGTATAAACATATCCGATCCTGACGCGTCTCTTTATCCTCGGAAATATAAGTCACAAAATCGCCTGTCATAGAGCATAATAATTGACGGAAAAAAAACGGATCCTGGATTTCATAAACTACTTCCCGATTGTCATCTTTCAAAGAAATACTATAGATAAAAATACCATCATCCTGATTAATTACAGCTATATATAGTAAGTCATCAACAATTTGAAGGATCCTTCCCTCAGAAGAAGCTGCATCTTCTATATCGATGTCGCGTATAAGGGTCTTTTTTTCAGCATCATACACAGTTATATGTGGAAAGTTGTCATTATGCGAAAGCAATACCAGATAATCATCATCAAGAAAATAATTTTGTGGTTGAGAAAGGACAACATCAGGATTCATTTCCTTCCACTCATCATCCATTACAAATGTGTCATAATATATGATTTCAGATGCTCCCTTTTGATGAATATACACCCCGTTCCCAATAAGAACATTATCGATATTTTTCACAAACTCAAAGGTGTACATCGTAGTATTCGTATTCATAGAATCAACAGTTGTACCCAGAGCTCCTGATTCTGTAACAAAAGTCGGTATACCATCACCATCATTATCACTAATGTCTGCGATCAGCTGCTGCACCTGATATGATCCAAGAACATCTCCGCTTGTGAGATCGTAGATCTCCATCACATCTCCAGTGGAATATGCTACGGCATTTCTTGCCGGCAGTTTAAGGAGTTCATTGTAATAAAGTGCGACATTATAACAGCATTCACGGCTCCACCTAAGTGTCATGGAAGATACATCAATGCAGGAAACTTCATCGGCATGAGGCTGAACGATTATTCTATCCGAACGAAGAAGATTATTCGTAGAATTTATATCATATCCAACAACGATGATTGTCTCAGCATCTGCCCACAATAGGTTGCGAACAACAGGACCTTGAATTTGACACAATTTATAAGATCCATCAGAAAAATCATATACTCCAACATGAGGAGATAACTCATAATCCATACAGACAGCTATTTTTTTACCGTCCGGTGAAATAGAATATACATTACCAATTACAAAATTATTATCAATCTGGGAAGGTAGCTGATACGAATCTAGAAGTTCTCCATCCTCGGTAGAAATATGATATATCTTGTCCTTATTAGTCAGAAGAAAAAACGATTCATCGGATTCGATACGAAGCAATCCATAATATGTATTCAGTTTCTGTCCATCTTCGATAGGGAAACTCCATTCCTGTTTCTGCGTAGATAAACGAAACATATACACTTCATAATATGTAGTGACTAGAAGATAATCATCCTTCAAATACTCAATAGAAAGGATCTCTTTACCGGAAAACGATTTTTCAAGAATAAGATGATGTTCCTCTGTATCCCAAACATTCAAAAGACCTGTCTGATCTGATACAGCCAGTGATGTTCGCTCCGGGGACAGAGCCATTTTTTCTATCATTGACGGCATTTTATAGTTCCAAACCGCTTCGATATTCGTCCCCATTAAAGGCTTGTAAGCCAATGTCGCATCTGTAAGCGCGCGAACAGCTTCAGATGTAACCGGGCGGTCATTATCCTCTGATGGCAGAGCTGCAAGTGCCATCTGAATAGCATCTATACGTTTTTCCTGTTCAAGAAAATTCTCAGATTCATTAGCAAGATATATAGCCTGATTACGAAGTGTATCCCGATAACTCTTCTGTAATCTCGAACGGTTCCAAATCTGATATAACAAGACACTAAAAGCAAGGGTAACAAATGCAAGACTAAGCGCAGTTATTCTCTGCATCTGATAAGCACGTCTTCTATTCATCAGTTCATCATAAGAACATCCGATCAAAGCAGACGCAAGACGAGGCAGTTCTTCTTTATCAGCTTTATGCATGGATTGTCTGAAATCAGCGCAAAGAGGTTCTTTCTCATGAAGTACAATGGCTTCCGTCCCATCCGGGCGAACAACACGGACCTCCTCACGAAGAAGATCTTCAGGAAGCACTTCATAAGGTTCACCTTCTGCAAGAACAGCAAGGATCTGCCGTCTGGAATGATATTTCAGGAAATACTGGATCTCTCTTCTGACCCACTCAGACTTTCTAGTGTTATGAGAGCATATGACGATCAGATAATTAGAGTTTTCAAGCGCATGGGAAATGGTCGCACCTAGATCACTGGTAATAGGTAATTCATCTTTATCACGGAAGACACGCTGGATGCGCTTCATACCGGTTTTCTTGCGGATTTTCGCAGGAATATGGAAATGTTCCAGTTTAGACTGAACATGTGCAGCTACTTTGTTATCCAAAGGTGCATGTTTATAAGAAATAAACGCATCATAATGATCGATCATATACTATTATCCCCCCTAGTACATAACCATTTTACTCTAAAATAGGAAATCAAAAAAGGCTGCCTTTCAAAGGCAGCCTTTTAAGTTTAGAAATATCTGTTTAATTTTCCTCTTCCTCTTTGTTCTTAACAACAACTACAGTTAATGTTGCTGCGGAAACAACCAGGAAGAACAGACCTGCGAGGAGCTTCACAGAAGTTCCTGTATCACCTGTCTTCGGAACACGGGTCGCACCCAATACAGTTCCTTCAGGAGTCGGTGTCGGCGGATCCGTCGGAACAGGTGTCTCTGTCGGAACAGGAGTTGCTGTCGGGAGCGGAGTCGCTGTCGGTACCGGTGTCTCAGTCGGTGACGGCAACGGAGTAGCTGTCGGAACAGGTGTTGCTGTCGGGATCGGAGTTGCCGTCGGTGTAGGTGTCGCCGTCGGTGTAGGTGTAGGAGTCATTTCATCCTCATCATCATCCACGATCGGAGTCGGCGACGGTGTCGGCGTCTCAGTCGGCAACGGAGTCGGAGTTGCTGTCGGTTCCGGTGTAGGCGTCGGAGACGGTGTCGCTGTCGGAGACGGGATAGGTGTCGCCGTCGGGACAGGGGTTGGTGTCGGAATCGGCGTCGCTGTCGGCTTCGGTGTCGGAGTCGGCGTGTTCGTCGGAGTCGGAACCGGCGTATTAGTCGGTGTCGGAATCGGCGTAGGTGTATTTGTCGGAGTCGGAACCGGCGTATTTGTCGGTGTCGGAATCGGCGTAGGCGTCGGAGACGGTGTCACTGTCGGAGACGGGATCGGAGTTGCCGTCGGAACAGGTGTTGCTGTCGGGATTGGCGTAGCCGTCGGCTTCGGAGTCGGTGTAGGTGTATTTGTCGGTGTCGGGACCGGCGTATTTGTCGGAATCGGCGTAGGTGTATTTGTCGGTGTCGGGACCGGCGTATTTGTCGGAATCGGCGTAGGTGTATTTGTCGGTGTCGGAACCGGTGTGTTTGTCGGTGTCGGCGTAGGTGTATTGAACTTATACTTTACGCTGTTAGAAACAGTATGGAACTCAGATGTAGTAAACATAGATGCACAGATGATCGCACCGTTTGTATTACCACCGAGCTTCTGAATATAAGCGTTCGGAGCAAGAACTGCACCATGAAGTGCCAGGTTATCCGGAACATAGATGCTCTTTGCTTCAGCAAAGTTCCAAACTACATGACGGTCACGATCGTCACCACCATCGTTCGGTGTGCTGGCTCCATTAAATGAACCATACATAAGCTGCGGGAAATAATTAACAGAATCGCCGCGAACATTGATGATAACATTTACGCCTTCCGGAATGTACAGTTTGTTTGTACCTTCAGGGAGATTAAAGATAAGAACATCATTCTCAGCATCAAAACCAGCCGGAGTCTTAGCTTCAACTTCCAGCCATCCGCCGCCGCCCTGCTTATTCAGGATCGCGTTGGAATTTGTCTGTGCAAAACTGTTCGCGCTGTTTGCGCGGGAAACCATCGCTGCTTTTCTCTCACCAAAGTTAAGAGAAATACCTTCAACGATGTGATAAGAATCAGAACTGAAACCATATGTGGAACCATGAATGTTAGACACAGAAGAAACTTCAAGATTACCACGGAGTGTATTGAGAGCTTCGAAATTCAGCTGACCTACAACAACAAGCTGAGAAAGACCACGCTCACCCGGAGCGGTGTTGCTTGCTGCAAAGGAGAAGTCACCGAACTTTGCGTCACCGCCGATGGCAAAAGCACCGGTAGAGTGATGACCCTGACCTCCGCCAACCTCGAGGTTACCGAAGCAATAAAGTGCATAATTAAATGGGTTTTCTGGATTTAATCCGTTCGAACTTTCGTTAGAAAGATGATTATTGGCCGATCCGGACGGGAGTGCTGCAATTCCCTGTGCTCCTAAGAAAGCAATTACCAGAGTGCAGGATAAAACTCTGATCCAGCGGCCAAACCGATTACCAGCAGTAAATTTCTGTGTCTTCTCTTCTGTCATGATAACCCTCCAATTGTCACCAATCGATGAATATATGTCTGCTAAGCAGACCCAACCAAATTCATATTAAACTATCAAATGAATTTGCTCAACCGTTTTTGATTGTGCAAAATGCACAAATTTCACAATTTGTACACAATTAATAAAGAAGTTCGTAACAATCGTTGCGAACTTCTTCATTAAAAGCCTATTGTTTATAGTGATCAGGTGAAATGCAGGAGCAATCCGATGATCAATAAGCCGATACCGATTGCCGCTAGTACACGGAGTGCAGATACCGGTGCACGTCCGCCGACTTTTCCTGTCTGTCCATTAACCACAAACTGATATACTTTATCGTTATACTTGAACGAAGAGATCCAGACCGGAACCAGTAAATATTTATAGGTAATATTACTATATAAGGTGGAGAAACGAAGTGAATCCACACGATCACAGCGCCAGTTTCTACGGATGTACTGATCCATGTGATTTCTCAGCTGTTTCTTAATGGATTCCTGGGCAATTCCCCATCCTTCTTTCAGACCGATCGAGTAACGCTCTGCAATAAATCCGGCGACAACTTGGGGAGAATATGGAACGAGTTTGGAAAAATCAAACGGTTCACATCTCTTCACAATTGTATTATCACTTCTCTTGGAGGCCATTACTGTCTCGTCGTCAATGAATTCCTGGTATACACCACTTACCGGACGCCATGTGGTCTCTGTTACATAGCTGTCTCCTCTCTTTACGCGGCGGTCATATCCGGCACGGGCCGTGAACTGGGATGTGGTCTGTGCATCATATGTCCAGTATGGCAGATAAACACCCTGGAAAGAATCCGGCTTAGCACTCTTTTTAGCCTTAGACGGAGTAAAGATCTTTCCTTTCAGCCAGGAAGTGAACTTCTCTCCTGCCTTATCTTTCGGAACAGCAAACGGTACAACAGCTCCCGGAGACATAGAGTCATTCGATGCAGCCGGCATTACACTCGTAGAACCACAGAAAGGACATACAGCAGCTGTCTCCAGCGCGTCATAGATCGTCTCAGCTCCACACTGCTTACAAACTACCGACTTCTTCTGTGCTCCCCATTCAAAGCTTGCTGTCTTCTCTGCTGATTCAAAATCCAGCTCGCAGATAGCATTCTCAGAATCCGCCTTCGGCAATTCACATTTATAACCGCAGAACTCACATAACATTCCGCCGGATTC
Source organism: uncultured Eubacteriales bacterium (assembly GCA_900317035.1). GTDB lineage: Bacteria > Bacillota > Clostridia > Saccharofermentanales > Saccharofermentanaceae > Scatonaster. Next base: position 52,300 of record ONFC01000001.1, on the reverse strand, counting down.
CGGATCAAAAACAACCGTTGCGCCGCAATTCGGACACTTTTTGTCGGTAACGTCCTCGGTTACTTCGGTTTGGATCTGACGACCCTGCTCATCAACATCTGCCATAATTACCTCCCTTAATACCCTTATCCTATATATATTAATGTAAGATACAAATCATTGCTGAAAGAGGATGTATCTCAACTTTCTCCTCATTCTGATCCTGCCCGATCACCAAACATCCTGTTTCGCCACTTCCGGTAAAGATTTCCGGAATATGTTCGATAGACTTCAGCCCGGTTTCTCCATCCAACTGGACCAGCATTTTTATTTTATCACTACGGTTCATTATACACAAAACCTTTTTAGGGCCACTGCAAAGCTTGCCAAAATGGTCTTTTCCCATGCTGTCCAGGGATCTCTCGAAAACCAGGTCATCCCCATCCGCATAAAGGATCTTCACCTCACCGCAGCGAAGGACTTCATACCTGGAACGAAGAGAACTGAGTTCGCGGTATGTTGAAAGGATATTCATCTGCCACTCGCTGACTTTTCCCCACGGATACGTCCTTCGGTTAAACGGGTCCCGATAACCGTCCATGCCGATTTCATCACCATAGTATGTACAAGGACATCCAGGATACGTCATCTGAAGTGCAAATGCCATTTTCATCAATGCAGCCCCGCGGCTCTTCATATGCTTCGTCAGACGGAGCTCTTTCTGTGCTTCCCGATTCCCCGGATCCGGAGCTCCTGCAAGCATCGTGATCGCACGAGGCACGTCATGACTGGAGATCAGGTTCATCATACAGTAGAACATCTGATCAGGAAGATTCTCCCTGTACTTTTCCATGGTCAGGCTCCATGTACGGGCGCTCGTCTCCCCTTTCAGGAAAGAAAGAAGAGCCTCACGGAACGGATATCCCATGACAGTATCATGCGTTCTTCCGAATGCAAAGTCACGCTAGCTTCCATAGCTGATTTTCGTGGTTACCTCTTCCCAGACCTCGCCAAGTACCAGAGCGTTTCCATCCGAGGATCGTTTGACAGCCGATCTCATTTCCCTTAAAAACGAATCCGGAAGTTCGTCTGAAACATCGAGTCTCACACCGCTGGCGCCTCCACGGATCCAGTTTGCGATAACACCATTAGGTCCCAGTATGTACTCGCGGTAGCTAAGGTCATCTTCTTTCGTATTAGGAAGCTCCGGGAAACCCCACCAGGAATCGTAGGCCACGTCCCCGTTCTCATTACGGTAGAAAGCATACCAGGATGAGTAATCACTGTTTTTTCCTTCGGCAAAAGCACTGTAAGCCCCGGGTGCTTCGTATCTTCCATACTTGTTAAAATACCGGCTGTCCGCTCCGGTGTGGCTGAATACGCCATCCAGAATGTACCGGATATTGTTTTCTTTCATTACGGCAGAAAACGCCTTATACCCGCTTTTCCCACCAAGGATCGGATCGACGTTCAGATAATCTGCCGTATCATAGCGGTGATTTGATCTCGCTTCACAGATCGGATTCAGGTAAAGCACATCAATATTCAGGGTTTTAAGATAATCCGCCTTCTCCGCGATACCTTTGAGCGTTCCTCCATAAAAGTCACAGGCAAGGTATCCCGTCTCCGGTTTTCCTTCAATATCGACATCTTCATTCCAGTCCTCATGGAATATCCGTTCCGGACGGCTTTTTCCTGTCTCTTCCATTGCAGAAAAAGAGTAATCTGAACCGCGATAGAAACGGTCTGGGAATATCTGATACATAACCGCACCCTTCATCCAGTCCGGTGTAACGAAACCGTCTTCATAGACCGTGATCTGGAAAGCATGCGGGTATTTCTCTTCTTCCACACCGACACGAGGTGCGCTAAACGCAAACTTTCCTTTTCCGTCTTCGCCTTCCCAGCATGCTACATAATAAAGATAAGTATGGCTTTCGTCGTATTTACGATACAGGAGATCGTGACACTCCGGATCAACGATTCTTTCAATATCTTCTGCACTGCTGCGCAAACAGAACCAGTAAAAAAGCAGCCCCGGCTCAGAGGGCATGCGAAGACGGCAATGCCAGCGGTCCGGGACTGTTTCATATTTTTTCATCCGCAGTTCGTTATACGACAGGCCATAAAGACCATAAGCATAACAAAGAACGATCTGATCGACAGGAACAGTTACATCGATATAAAGATCCACATAACCGCCCGTCTTCTGGGCTCCAAAAGGAGTTCTGTACTCCGCAAGCCTCGAACAATGCACCACACAGTCCGAATTCTTTGCGATCCGTGAGGTCATGACTTCTTATTCTCCTTCGTACCGGTTGCTTTTGATGCCGGTTTATCCGAAGAAGCTTTCGATGTTTTTTTCGCAGGAGTCGCTGCCGGTTTCGAAGTCTTGGAAGCTGTCTTGGCGGCAGACGGCTTCTTCTCGGAGGAAACCTGTTCCTTTGTTACCGTCTTTTTCGCTACAGGCTTCTTCGCTACAGTTTTCTTCGTCTTTTTCGGTACTTCTTCCTTTTTCTCTTTTCCGATATCGAGGATCTCTTCCGTAAGAGGCTTCTTTTCAGGTTCCTCTTCATCGGCAATAGAAATTCCCGTAATGAAGGAATACAGACCGGCATACTCTTCCGCAGACTTCTTCCAGGAGTAATCCGCTTTCATGCCTTCTTCGATAAGTTTGTTCCATACGGGCTTATTGTGACGATACAGGTCACAGGCATACTTCGTAACGAACAGGAACTCATGCGCATTGATATTGGCAAAAGAGAATCCGTTTCCTTCGCCTGTAAACTCGTTATACGGAACAACGGTATCACGAAGACCGCCGGTTTCACGGACAATCGGGATCGTACCATATGTCATGGCGATCAGCTGAGACAGGCCACATGGCTCAAACAGAGACGGCATCAGGAAAATATCCGATCCGGCATAAAGCGTATGTGCCAGTCCGTTATCAAAGGAGATACATGCACACATCTTACCCGGATTTCTCGCGGCGATATCTGCAAGAGAGCGCTCATAATATGCATCGCCGGTTCCGAGAATAACGATCTGCATGCCATCATAAAGCATCTCCTCTACGACACGAAGAAGAAGATCGAGGCCCTTCTGATCAACAAGACGAGAGATCATAGTACAAAGCGGAGCGCCCGGATTAACTTCCAGTCCCAGCTGTTCCTGAACAGACTTCTTGTTTACGGCCTTTCCCTCTGCATAATTCTTGATCGAATATTTCTGAGGGATCATCGGGTCTTTCGAAGGATTATACTCTTCCGCATTGATTCCATTGAGGATACCGGATACTTTATACGCATAGCGCTGAAGTGTATGATTCAGGCCCTCGCCGTAATAATCCGTCATTATCTCATACGCATAGGTCGGAGATACAGTCGTTACAGAGTTACTGTAAACGATACCGGCCTTCATGAAGTTTACGGCACCATCCTTGATCGACAGTTCATCTGTAAGATACTCGCTCGGGAGATCGAGAAGATCCTGGATAACTTCAATGCCGTGAATACCCTGATATTTCAGATTATGAATCGTATAAACCGTCTTAATATTCGTGTGATAACCGTACTTCTTATAATGTGCATCAAGAAGCAACGGCATCATGCCGGCCTGCCAGTCATTACAGTGCAGTACGTCCGGCTCAAATCCCATGAAGTCTCCCAGGAAATCAAGCACTGCTCTTTGGAAGAAGCAGAAACGCTCGATATCGAAAACGTACTCTACATAGACCTGATCAAAGTTGAAATAATACTCGTTGTCAACAAAGTAGAACTGGACACCATTCATTGTCAGAGTGTAAAGACCCGCATAAAGGGATCTCCAGCCCATCTTGATCATTTTCCATCCGATAAAATCCAGGTTGTGCTCATGCTTCTGCTTGATGCTCTTATAAAGAGGCATGATTACTCTGGCATCGCAGTGGTGATGCTGAAGTTCCACCGGCAGAGCACCGACAACATCAGCCAGACCACCGACTTTAGCAAACGGATAGACCTCCGAAGAGACAAACAGGACCTTCACTTTGTTCATACGATCGCTCCTTTACCGATCACGACCGGGTAATCCTTGTGTCCTACAAGCTTAATTCCCGGACGGACCACAGAATTTTTATCGAGAATAACATTCTCCAGATAGCAGTTATCTGAAATATGCACATCCTGCATAATTACACAATTCTTGATCGTACAGTTCTTGCTTACTGCCACACCACGGAACAGAATAGATTCCGTAACATTACCGGAGATACGACAGCCGTCAGATACGATTGCGTCTGTGACCTTACAGTCATCCGAATACAGCGTCGGAGCCTCGTCCTTTACTTTTGTAAAGATCGGCATTCCGTTCCAGAAAAGCTCCGCACGGATCTGATTATTCAGAAGCATCATCGATGAATTGAAGTAAGACTGGATACTATTGATACGAAGTACCAGGCCCTTATATTCATACGCATGGACGCGAAGCGTGTCGTACTTCTTAACGAAGGAATGGATACCTACATGATTCGTTCCACGTGCCATCATCTCGGCGATCAGATCGATAAGAAGTTCTCTACGGAGAACGATGATACCCATACTGCTCTTGGTAAGACCGCTCTTTTCCGGATTAAAGAGCATATCCTTGACCCAGCCTCTTCTGTCAACATCGAGAATGTAGTTCGGGCCGCCGAACTTCGTGCCGTCACGGTTATACATTACGGAAATATCTGCGCCGCAGGCTTTGAAGTCTTCAACAAAATCAGTAAATGTCGTATTGAGGATGACATTACTTGCCGCCATGATCACGTACGATGCTTTACTGGAACGTACGAAATCGAGGAGACCGGCCATCTCTTCATCTCCCTGTACCGATGTGGCTTCAGAGTTAACATACGGAGGCAGGATATGAAGTCCGCCGGAATTCTTTCTATCGAGATCCCAGGAAGAACCTGTTCCGAGATGGTCCATCAGTGACTTATACTTCGTATATGTATGAATACCGATATTTTTGATACCGGAATTCACCATATTCGACAGCATATAGTCAATGATACGGTATCTGCCGCCAAACGGGATCGCGGAAAGAGCGCGAGGCTTTGAAAGCTCGCCAAGTGTAATTTTCTTATTATCACCAAGGATTAAACCCATTGCATCAATAAACATTCTTTATTCCTCCCAACTTCCGGTCATACACGAAAGACTTCTTCGATGACATTGTCTTTCGCCGATACATGGACATCCTTATCCACCTGACAATTGGCAGGGATCACGGCGTTGTCCTTGATCTTCAGGCCACCCTCGATAACAACAATACCTTCAGAGCAGATCTTCTCGTTGAGATACGGACTCTTACCCTTGACGTCCGAACCGGCCTTGACGTTCTCTCCGATGATCGTTCCCGAAGCAACGATACAGCGGTTAAGATGTGCACCGGCTTTTACCGTTACACCCGGGAAAAGCACACAGTCTTTTACGACCGCGCCCTTCTCTACCGTAACTGAGTTGGAAAGCACGGAGTGCTGGACAGATCCGAAGATCTGGCAGCCATCTGTCAGTGCCGATCCTCTTACCTCAGCACTATCACCGAGGAACTGGGAAGGTTTCACAGGATTTCTGCTGTAGATCCTCCAGGAACGGTCGATCAGGTTGATCTCATGCGGACGGTCAAGAATATCCATATTGGACTCCCAGAGTGAAGAGATCGTTCCAACATCTTTCCAATAACCGGAGAAGCGGTAAGCACAGAGTTTCTTTCCCTGCTCAAGGAGAAGCGGAACGATGTTCTTACCAAAGTCATTGTTCGACTTCGGATCCTCTTCATCCTCGACAAGTGCTTTTCTAAGAACATCCCAGGTGAAAATGTACACACCCATGGAAGCGAGATTACTCTCCGGTTTTGCCGGCTTCTCAACAAATTCAGTGATCACATCGGAGTCCTCTTTTGTATTGAGGATACCGAAACGGGAAGCTTCTTCCCACGGTACTTCGAGAACTGCCAGGGTCGCATCTGCTTCATTTTCGATATGCTGACGGAGCATCTCGGCGTAGTTCATCTTATAGATATGGTCACCGGAAAGGATCAGTACATACTTCGGTTCGCAGTCATCGATAAAATCGCGGTTCTGGTAGATCGCGTTCGCTGTACCTTTGTACCAGTCGCTCTTTCCCGTCTTCTGGAAAGGCGGAAGAATAAATGCACCACCGTTATTTCTGTCAAGATCCCAAGGATGACCGTTTCCGATGTAAGTATTCAGCGCCAAAGGCTGATACTGTGTCAGAACACCAACTGTTTCAATTCCTGAGTTTGCGCAATTGGAAAGTGGAAAATCGATGATCCGATAACGGCTTCCGAAAGGAACTGCCGGCTTGGCAATACTCTTTGTCAGCACACCCAGTCTGGAGCCCTGTCCACCCGCCAAAATCATTGCGACTACTTGCGCTTTCGCCATAATGAGAACCTCCGTTTATATAATCTCTTATTGTTTCTTCTTTGTTTTCACTGTTTTCGTTGTCTTCGCAGAAGACTTCTTCTCTGTAGTTTTAGTACTCTTTGCCGTAGATGTTTTTGCCGAAGATTTCGTACTCTTCGTGGAAGCTGTCTTAGAAGACGATGAAGTCTTCACTTTCTGGAAGTAGATTCCGCCGAGAGGAGGAAGATTTACCGAGATATGGCAAGGCTTGCCGTTCCAGCTTTCTTCTACAGCCTTAAAGGTACCCTTACTATCAGAGCCATCCGGATATCCGGATCCTCCGTACTTCATGTCATCCGTATTCATGAGGATCTTATACCGTCCGCTCTCGGTTACGCCGATGTTGTAGTTTTCCAGCGGTACCGGCACCATATTGAGCGCCACGTAAATATCTTCCTGATTTGCCACACCTTTGCGCTTAAAAACAAAGACGTTATTCTTCACATCCGAAGCATCGACCCATTCGAAGCCGCCCCAGGAATGATCGTCCTGCCAGAACTGCGCATTCTTGATATAGAAATGGTTCAGATCGGCAACATAATCCTGAAGAAGCTTATGGGATTCATACTGAAGCATGAACCATTCGAGCTGCTCATAGAAGCGCCACTCGATAAACTGGCCGAATTCCGAACCCATGAAATTGAGCTTGGCACCGGGGTGAGCCATCATATACATAAACATAAGACGGAGATTGGCAAACTTTCTCCATGTATCGCCCGGCATCTTATCGATCAGGCTCTTCTTTCCATGAACGACCTCATCATGTGAAAGGCTCAGGATAAAGTTCTCAGAGAATGCGTACATCATGGAGAAACAGAACTGGTCGTGATGCCATTCTCTGGCATAGGAGTCTGTCTGGAAATAGTCAAGCGTATCGTGCATCCAACCCATATTCCACTTATGTGTGAATCCGAGACCGCCGTCCGATACCGGATGGGAGACCTTCGGCCAGGCCGTGGACTCTTCCGCGATCATCATGACATACGGATAATTCTCCGACATGATGGTATTCAGGTTTCTGATAAAATCGATAGCTTCCAGATTGTCTGTTCCGCCATAAATATTCGGGATGTATTCGGTTCTTCCGTAATCACGGTAGAGCATACTCGATACCGCATCCATACGGATACCGTCGAGATGGAATTCCTCGATCCAGAACACGGCATTGGAGATCAGGAATGACTGTACTTCCGCTTTCGCATAATCGAAAACGAACGTGCCCCACTCTTTATGTTCGCCAATACGGGGATCCTTGTATTCATAGCAGGCAGATCCGTCAAAATGGACCAGACCTTCGGAGTTCTTCGGAAAATGTGCCGGCACCCAGTCAAGGATGATCGAGATCCCGTTCTTATGAAGATGATCCACGAAGAACTTAAAGTCCGCAGGCGTACCGAAGCGGCTGGTTACCGCATAATAACAGATGACCTGATAACCCCAGGAATCATCCAGCGGATGCTCCAGGACCGGCATCAGTTCGACATGGGTATATCCCATCTTCTTACAGTACTTGGCAAGATCTTTCGCGATCTCGCGGTAATTCATGAAGTTGCCGTCCTCATGTCTCTTCCAGGAACCAAGATGGATTTCATAGATAGAGATCGGACGCGGAGAACAGGCGTGAACACGCTTGCTTGTAAATGCTTCATCATGCCATTCATAGTCATTCGGATCATAAAGGATCGATGCGTCTGCCGGTCTCGTCTCGCAGTGTCTGGCATACGGGTCGACTTTATTGACCTCGGATCCATCCGCTCCGTACACATGGTATTTATATCGGTCCCACTGTTTGGCACCACTGATATATGCTTCCCAGATGCCGGAATCTCCGATCTTATACATATAGTAGGCCTCAGGATTCCAGTCATTGAAATCGCCTACGACGCTGACTGCCTTTGCATTTGGTGCCCATACACGGAAAAGATATCCCTTATCACCGTCCGGCTTGAAATATGGTCTTGATCCCAGGTAGTTATAACTCTTATAGTCTTTTCCTGTATTGAAAAGATACGCCTGATCCATGAAATTTCTCCTACATCCATGGGCATAAACACCCACATTGTTTCATTTCATATATTATAAATCAACCTTGAGAAAGTTTCTAGCACAATTAACAAAAGAGAGCCGATTTCTCGGCTCTCTTTTATAACATGTCACAATTCTTTCCTTTAATATCAACTATTAAAGCATTTTGTTAAAATTTTGTTAACTCCTCAGCCAGTAAGCGGAAACTCACTGTTTAGCGAACTCAGCACCCTTATCGAACGCATTTAAGTTGTTCGGGATCATGTGATGTCTTCTCTCCGGAAGTACGTCGTACAGTGCTTTTTCGAAAGACTCTCTGGTAAAAGCACCGGTCGCCGCAGATACACATCCGAGAAGAACGATGGTCGCATATGCCATGGAACCAAGTTCAGATGCGATCTCGGAAGAGTTGATCGGGATGAAGCGGATATCTGTACGCTTCGGAGCAACCTTAACGAGCGAAGAGTCAATGATAATGATTCCGCCCGGCTTAAGTGTATCTTCGAACTTCTCCAGAGAAGGCTGGTTCAGAGCAATCAGAACATCCGGCTCGTTGATGACCGGAGAACCGATCGGTTCATCGGAAATAACGACGGAGCAGTTTGCTGTACCGCCACGCATTTCCGGACCGTAAGACGGGAACCAGGAAACTTCTTTACCTTCGATCAGAGCAGACTCTGCTGCCATCTTTCCTGCGGAAAGAACGCCCTGACCACCGAATCCGGCGAGAATAATAGAAAAATCGATCATATCATTACACCTCCAGATCCTTGCCCTTGAAGACGCCCAGCGGATACTGCGGAACCATCTTCTCTTTGCACCATTCCAGAGCCTCGATCGGCTCTTTGCCCCAGTTTGTCGGGCAGGTGGAAAGGAACTCAACCATTGCGAAACCAAGGCCTGCCTGCTGAACGCGGAATGCCTTAGCGATCGCCTTCTTTGCTTCCTGGATGTGCTTGTAATCGAAGAGTGCAACACGCTCGATATAAACAGCACCGGTCAGAGTGGAAAGCATCTCACTGACATTGATCGGATAACCGCGTGTCTCGGCATCACGTCCCAGAGGAGAGGTCGTTGTAACCTGACCAAGGAGTGTTGTCGGAGCCATCTGGCCGGATGTCATTCCGTAAACAGCGTTGTTTACGAAGAAAGTGCAGATCTTCTCACCACGTGCTGCAGCATGAACGATCTCGGCTGTACCGATGGATGCAAGGTCACCGTCACCCTGATAGGTGAAGACCATTTCTTCCGGCTTGCAGCGCTTGATACCAGTAGCTACTGCCGGAGCACGGCCGTGAGCTGCCTGTACCATATCACAGGAAAAATAATCATAGTTATTGTATGTGCATCCTACAGATGCTACACCGATGGTCTTATCGATGATGTCCATCTCTTCCATTACTTCCGCGATCAGGCGGTGAATGATACCGTGCATACAACCCGGGCAGTAATGGAACGGCTTATCGGTCAGACCTTTTGTTTTCTGAAATACAACTGCCATCTTACATCTCCCCCTTATGAATCTTTACGATCTCATCCAGGATCTCTTTCTGAGTCGGCAGGTTACCACCCATACGACCATGGAAATAAACCGGCTTCTTTCCGTTAACAGCAAGACGTACATCTTCGATCATCTGACCGGAAGAAAGCTCCACATCGAGGAATCCCTTTACGCTCGGCATGTCTGCAACGCGTGCAAACTCCTTGCTCGGGAAAGGCCACAGAGTGATCGGACGGACCATGCCGACCTTGATGCCAAGCTCAGCAGCCTGACGGATAACATTCTTGCAGATACGGCTACATGTACCGTAAGCAGCGATAACGATCTCTGCATCATCGAGGTTGGAAGACTCAAACATAACTTCCTTCTCCTCGATCTCGCGGTACTTGTCCTGAAGCTCTCTGTTCTTTGCTTCCAGATCATCCGGATCAATATAGATAGAGGTGATCGTATTGTGCTTTTCACGGCCGTGCATACCTGTGGTTGCCCACGGCTTAGCTACTTCCAGAGTTTCTTCCTTCTCTTTAAAAGCAACCGGCTCCATCATCTGACCGATGGTACCGTCACCTAAGATCATGCAGACCATTCTGTACTTATCCGCAAGATCGAAGGACTTAACTGTCAGCTCATAAAGCTCCTGAACGGAAGCAGGTGCGATAACGAGGTTTCTGTAATCACCGTGTCCGCCGCCCTTTGTTGCCTGGAAATAGTCACCCTGGGACGGAAGAATACCGCCAAGTCCAGGACCGCCACGCATGATGTTTACGACTACTGCCGGAAGTTCAGCACCGGCGATATAGGAGATACCTTCCTGCTTGAGGGAGATTCCCGGAGAGGAAGAGGATGTGAGTACTCTCTCTCCTGTTGCCGCAGCACCATATACCATGTTGATCGCAGCAACTTCACTCTCAGCCTGTACGAATGTACCGCCGTGCTTTACCATCTCACGGGCCATGTAGTGCATGACCTCAGTCTGAGGTGTGATCGGGTAACCGAAATAGTGACGGCATCCTGCACGGATCGCCGCTTCTGCGATTACCTCATTACCTTTCATCAATACTCTTTTTGCCATGTCTCCACCTTACCTTTCTACCGTGATCACAGAATCCGGGCACTGGGTCGCGCAGAAAGCGCAGCCGACGCACTGGGAAAGATCGGTACAGGAAGCAGGATGATAGCCTTTACTGTTCAGACGCTCTTTGTCGAGCACGAGGATCTTCTTGGGGCAAGCATAAACACAAAGGCCACAGCCCTTACACAGATCTTCTTGAAAAGATACTTTAGCCATATATTCCTCCTGATATTTTATTGCGTAATATGCATTATAGTCTTGCCCCCTATATAAATCAACATGGCAAAAGGCTAGGAAACTGAACGTTTTCAACTCATTCAGCATACATATTGAACAAGCGCTACAAAATATCCTAAAATGCAACGATTTTATCAAATAACAAAAAAAGACCCTCCTTTTCGGGAGGATCTTTCTTTAGTGAAATCCGTAAGGAATTATTTTGCGTCAGCAAGTTTTTCAGCAACTTCTTCTGCCTTGTCGGAATTCTTAAGGAGATCGCGGATCTCAGTAAGAAGAGCGATATCTGCAGGTGTCTCTTCTTCTTTCTTCTCTTCTTCCTGCTTCTTAGCGAGCTTATCCTTTGCCTTATTCATAAGACGGATAACGATGAAGATAACGAAAGCGATGATGATGAACTGGATGATCGCATTGATCAGAACACCATAACCGATAGCAACTTCGCCTTCCATTTCAAGCGTTTCAGCATTCAGTGTGCCTTCTTTTAAAACATATTTCATGTTCGCAAAGTCAACGCCGGATGTGAGCATACCAATGCAAGGCATGATGATGTTATCGACAAGTGCTGTTACGATCTTACCAAAAGCGGCACCGATAACAACTGCGGTTGCCAGGTCGATAACGTTTCCTCTCATAAGAAAAGCTTTAAAATCTTTCCACATAAAACAACCCTCCGTTTGTTTTTTACTTTATTCCACTATATTCCTTTCGGAATAATTTGTGAACTATTTTTTCTTGTCTTTCTTCTTCTTTTTCTTTTCTTTCTTATCTTTCTTCTCGCGATCTTCCTTTACTTCTTTCACCTTTTCTTCTTTTACGGAGACAAGGCTCTGAAGACTGGAGATCATCGAAAGGATACTGGCTTCATTGATGTTGTAGAAACACTCACGTCCGATCTTATTCACCGAAACGATCTCTTCAGCGACCAGAAGCTGCATATGATGCGACAGCGTCGGCTGCGAGATCTTAAGATGCTCCAGAATATCTTTCGCACGGAGCTTTTTCCCTTCAGATAAAATCGAAAGGATCTGCATACGGGTGGAATCACTTAATACTTCAAAGCGTGAGTTGATGTTTTCCACAGCTTACCTCCAGATTATGCGATCAGTTGTCCTTTAAGTGCCTCTTCAAAATCAGAAAGATTTGCGCATGCTACCACTTCCGTATTGTCCTCTAAAAGAATATCCTCATCCTCTTTTACCAGAAGTGTCATCGGAACACCGAGTTTACGCAGCAGCAGGAGCTGATACTCCTTACTCGGCTGGCTGGCAAGATATTTGCTAAGCATGCGGAGAATCTGCTTTGCATCTTCCAGATAGATCCCGGAAAGACGCATGAGATGATCGATCACATACACACCGAACACATCATCAAATTTCATATTCTTCTTGTCCGGGAAAACAGAAGTAAAAACAGTCATCGAGATCTTGGAGACCAGATTCAGTTTTATGAAGTCTTCCACCGGGATCAGGAAGCTCTTTACATTTGGAGAGAAGATCTCCTGAAGCTGCTCAACTGTGAGCTCGCCCTTAAGATCCTGGATCCGCTCGATACGCGCAAGTACCCGGTCTCTCGGGAGAAACGTCTCCTGTCCTGTCTTGGTAGCTTTGTGAATAAACCAGCTCTCAGGGATAAGATTCATTCTTTTCCAGCGGTAAAGTGTACCATAGGAAATACGTGCCACACGCAGAAGCTGCTTTTTCGAAATCAATTCTTCATTCTCAAACATGGCGTTTCACCTCACATAAGAATAGCTGTGGACGCTTCATAAACATCCACAGCTATCATTTTAGTGAAACAATGTTACAACTTCTAAACAGGCAGATAGCAATTGCAATTCCTTTTTATCTCAAAGAAAAAGCACTATACAGCCGTTATGCGATGAAAGGAATGATCTTATCCAGTTCGTCGATCACATCATATGCTGTACCGTTGATCACCGCATCAAAGAGATCCGGAGCAAGGAAATGGCAAACGATAACCAGAGAAAGAGCAATGATAATAAGAAGGATATGCCAGATAAGTGCAGCCTTCGCGAAGTTCTTGCGGCTCTGACACTTCTTGCCGGATGCTGCAAAAATGATGGCAAAGATCAGACCGATAACCGGAATTGCAAAAAGAAGACTCAGCCAGAATGCAGTACCCGTCTTCAGTACTTTCTGGTCAGCATTCTTATCATCTGCAAAATTCTTTAAAGAATTATCATTTGCTGAAACAACCGGTGCAGGTACTGTCTCCGGAGTAAGGGAAATCGGTGACGGTGCCGGGATCGGAGCGATCACCGGTTCAGATACTGCAGGTGCAGGAGCAGGTGTAAATGCCGGAGCCGGTGCCGGTGCAAAGGCCGGTGCCGTCTGCGGATACTCGGGCAGCACTTCTTCTACCGGTGCTACCTCAGGTACAGAAGCCTCAGGAATAACGGAAGAGATCTCAGATGAAACAGCCTCGTCTGCCTGTTTCGGCATAGCGATCGGAGCACCCGGATCAAAGGATGCGCTCGGCATATCCTCTGTGGGAACTTCCTGAACTTCCGGGACCGAAAGCTCTTCGTTAACTTCAGCAATAGCCTCTTCCACCTTCTCCACCGGAGCAGTCAGCGGCGTACCGCAGGATGAACAGAATTTTACTCCATCCGGAAACTCAGACTGACAATTAGGACAAATCATATTTGAAACCCTCCTGATCAAAAACTACAAAATACGCCGGCTCTTTCATATTCCCAAGCGTAAGCCACTATTTATTATATCATGTTTTATTTCTAATGTTTAGAAAATGGATAACTATCACGTTACAGAGGCATCACAGCGATGCAGAATTGCCCGGGCTGAAGCGTATATCTGCGTTCATTTCCATTAAAGAAGTTCTTGGTGGAGGCCAGTGCGATCTCCTCTCCTTCAGCCGAATACCGCTTTACAGAGACATTTTTCATCGAAGTATGCGATTCGATCAGGAACTGCTGCTGTTCCTTGGTCGGATTGGTAACGATAAGATAGATATTCTTATCTGAAACATAGGCAAAGGAGTGAAGGCCGATCGTATAATCCTCATCCTTCTGGTGTGACAGAGGTACCATCCAGACAGTATCGGTCTTTCCGCCTTTTGCTGCACCGGTAAGCACTCCGACCAGCCGCATCATTGTCTTCATGTTTGCTGTCTTGATTTTTCTGTTCGCCATCGTATCATTATCCGGAGCAAAAAGATAATCACTGTCAGCATCACCGCCTGCTCTGCTGATCGGAAGATCGACCGCGATCATCGAGGTATGGTCACCGAGGTCTTTCAGAAGGATCTCCACGATTTCCGCCGCACTCAGGGAATTCTCGTCAAATACGATCTGATTCTCTGATACACGGGAGGATACAATAGAGAATGAGAGATCACCGATCCACTCACCTGTCGTATCCTGAATGTAGGAAGCATTCCTCGGGATAGCATCCACATAGTCCGTATATGCACTGCTGATGAGGGTGCTCATATCCTTTACAGAAGCGTCGGAATTCTTATTCTCTGCATGATTTCCGATATTCAGGGACGAGACATGATAGTCTGCCGATGATGTCATCGTACCGCTTTCATAGTTCATTCCATCAACGAAGAACAGTTTATCCTTAAGGTCAGAATAGTATTTGGAGTTCACGATCAGTGAGATCATAAAATCTACATATGCTCTTCTCTGAAGATCCGTCTCAAAAAGGGCATCCTGATCAGCGAATTCAATAACGATTTTTTCAAACTGTTTATTCCACGGCACAGCAGTTCCGTTATCTACACGGATCTTTCCATATGTATCCGTGATACCTCCGCTGACATAACCGAGAAGCACATCCATTTCTTCTGATCCAAACGACGAATCGATTACGAGCCACGGTTTTGCGCCCACCTGCTTTACCAGCCGCAGCGTCGACTCCAGAGAGATAACGCCGCTATCTGTGATATTCCCTTTTCTGTCGGCAGTAACGCGTTCATTTCCGATCTGAGAAAGATTCGATGAAATATTACTTCCGAGCCTTCCAAGCGCCAGGCTTTCAAGGCGCAGGAACTCCGGATGGCTGTCTGAGATCAGATCTACAACCTCGGGCTTGATCTTCGGAGAAGAATTGGCTTCTCTTTCGAGACGGACAGAGTCGACAAACATATCCCCGCTTCCATAAAATCCGATATTCAGGCGGATCTCCATGTCTTCCGCGGAGATCTTTTCCGACGGCCAGGCAAATGTAAACGTATACTCTTTCCAGTTGCCATTGACACTAGTAAAAGTCGTGCCGATAGGTTCAGAAAGACCGGATATCCAAAACAGCACTTCTTCTTTTTCTATATTCGTCTGTTTCAGCCACAGCCGGACATGATAAAAGACTTTTTCTTTAAGAGGGCTAACTTCATCTCTCGAAATCACCTGGGAGATAAAATGCGCTTCTTTAGCATCCTTGTTCGAGGATGAGACACGAAGTGCTTTTGCACCGGCCGTTTTAGGCGCAGAAGAGACGATCTGGGTCTTTGTTTCCGCTCCAAAAGCACTCCAGGCATTTCCTTCGGAACCGGACACCGACGGAACAGGCGACGTTATCAGGCACATATCTCCATTTTGGATCTCGATATCTCCGATAGAATGATCAAGCGTGACTTTTGTGTACATTGAAGCTGAATATAGAGTGCCGCCTCTGGAAATCAGGATGCTGTCACCCGAGGAATGACAGATCGCATCGATCCCGTTATCTTTCTCGGCAAATATCTGATGCCAGCTGTCCCTACTTCGGGAGAACGCATAGATAAAGCCGTTATCCGTAAGCACCCAGATGTCGCCGCCGGAAAACACGGAGATCTGTTTCGGTTCGATGGAATCCGGAAGAACAGCCTCATATCGGGTGAAACTGAAAAGATCTTTCTCCTCATCGACAGTACCGATAGCTACTTCACCATGACGGCCGATAAGGACGAACTCTCCCTCAGAATATCCGGAAATGACCCATTCATCTCCTTCTTTGGTTTCAAGCTCATCTTTTGTCAGCGGACGGAACATCGTACCATTTACTGTCGTACAGGCATATCCGCCGGATCCGGCCAGCAGTGCTCTGGAATCGTTTGTAGCCGCAGTATAGAAATCATTCTCTGTTCCGGACAGAGGGGAAATGACAGACGAAGTATCGCAGACCATTATCTTTCCGCCGGCGCCACATGCGATCCCGAGTTTTCCAAGGTTCGTCAGTGCATTGACCTCAACGTCGTTCTGTCCGCCGGATACATTATCCCAGGTCTTACCGTTTGCCGAGAAATAGAAAATACCTTTCTTAGTAACCGCATAATAATGCGAACCGGTAAGCGACACATCTGCAAAATTATCATCTTCAGGCGGGGTAAGATTATCCGATGCCGCAGCGCTAAGATCAGAAAGGATCTCCCCGTTATTCAGAAGGATCAGCATGCCGTTTTCCGATGAACGGATCTTATTTACATAGAGCCCGCCCTGCTGCTCACTGTCGACAGGACGCCAGATACCGAGCTGCTCGGTCTGAAAGTCAAGAACACCTGCACGTACGACCTGATTCAGCTGGCCTTCTTCATCATAGGAAAGGATACGGAGACTTCCGTCTTTATTTACCCCGGAAAGCTTCGAACCGTCTTCTGCTTCGTTGTGGAGAAATACGGAATCGCCGCGGGCTTCCGCCACGCTAAAGACCGCTTCCGAATAGTAATTTTCAAACGAAGGATCCCACACCAGATTCGTCGAAGGAATATAGGACAGATTCACCGCCAGGCCGGAAGATACTACACCGGAAGGATCGCGCTGCACCGCCACCTTCGGATAGTCAGAAGACATCCGTAAGATACCGAGATTGACAAACAGAATCGATGCGCCGAGAAGGAATACGATAAACACGGTGACAGCCGTCAGAAACGGACGCTTATGCACCCGCCGGTCCCGTCTGAACATCTTACGGATAGAACCGATCATACGCTTTCCTCCCCTGCAGTTATACCTTCGCCCCTGGTTTCACCGTTCTTTACACGGGCATCTTTCTTTTTCTTCCATACGATGTAGATGAACAATACTGTAAAGGGCAGGATCGAAGCGATCTGAATAATGGTAAGCACATTATCCGCTTTTTCCGAAACGTTAAACAGCAGATATATCCCACTCCCGAAGATATTAAAGATAATATGCGCCAATATCGACATAAGAAGGTTTCGGGTAAGATAGTAAACAGCCCCCAGGATCATTCCGGCCAGAAGTGCATATCCGATCTGAACGATCTGACCATGCATACCGCCAAAATACAGGGAACTGAAAACGATCGCCAGCACAGGGCGCTTGAATTCGAGCATTCCCTCAAGAATGATCCCACGGAAAAGCACTTCCTCAATAACCGGGATCATAAAGCAGGTGGCAATCGCATTCAAATATACATCGAGCCTGGTCACGCTGCGGACTTCCATCATATCATCGTAATCTTCCAGTGCTTTTTTCACAAAAGAAACGGACATATGCGATGCAAGATAGAAATAAATGACGGCTATCCCCAGCATCGTCAGCGCCGAAAGGATACCAAATGTCCAGTCGATGGGATTTCCCGGCGAGCAAGGCGGAATAGAAGCGGAGCTGTTCTTTCGGATAAGGATCCATAATGTGATGGCAACAACACCGATGATCCCCTCCACAAAGTAGATCGTTCCCTCATAATCGAGATAATTCTCTCCACAAAAAGCAGCAACCGGCAATGCTGCCATAAAGATCACCGTAAAATACGCAAGGATACATATAACCGGAACCAAAAGAAACCGGAAGGCAAACTTGCGCCGGTTACTCATACGTGGTCCTCATTCCCGGAAGGCATCGGTGTTCTGACCGTACTCTTTTTCTTCGTCTGCTTTACATTCGCGGCATATCTGCGCATGAACACGGTAAAAGCAGCTTCAAGCTCACTCTCATTCTTGATGGAGTAGAAATACTGGTCGCCATTCTTCGCATACTCGGTTCGCATGATCACCAGTTCCGGATCGGCATGGTTTCCGTCATCCGGTTCGTAGTTGTACATCACCGCGTACTCGATCTTCTCGATCATAAATGTATCGATCATAGAAAGATAATACTCTTTCCCGTTACTCGCATCGCGAATAACAGCAAGCGCATCACCCTCCTTCGGAGAATGATGCGTAAAAATCGGCTGTCGTATGGATTTGGATTTACTCTTCTTCGTCTGAGAAGTCTTCTTCATCGTCGAGCTCAGCCTCCGCGCAAAGACGGTCATACTCTTCGTAGATCTCGTCTGCTTCCTCTTCATCGAGACTCATCAGGCCCTCTTCACCGTCTTCCATCTTAACGACCTTGGTGATGACCATCTCAGGCTCTTCCTCATCCGTAGTAACCAGAACGCAGTAGGACTGATCCTTATACTCGAAATCATCTACCATTGCAAACTGGTATTCTTCACCACTCTCGGCATCGACCATGGTAATGATCGCTTCATCATCATAGATCTCTTCGATGCCTTCGATGTTTTCTTCACAGTTATCACAATCGCCATTATCACAGCTACGTCCACAATCAAATAACATAATACCGTCCTCCGAATCTTCTAAACCAAATGTGCCACATGAGAGCGGCTTTTTATACATTATATCATGAATATCTTCTTATGCTCGGGAAATATCGAGATATTCCTGTAAAATGATCTCCGCCGCGACCTGGTCCACGACTTTCTTTTTATTCTTCCCGGAAACACCTGTACTCCTCAGAAACTGGGAAGCAATCACCGTGGTATATCTCTCATCCCGGAAAACAGGCTTGATCCCGACCTTTTCTTCCAGAAGCTGCCCGAAAAGCACTGCTTTTTCTTCTGATTCACTGACCGTACCGTCCGTGCGGCTCGGCCGCCCCAGTACGATCTCAGAGATCTCCATCTCTTTCACGATCTGTGCCAGCCGGTCTATCGCATAATCACTATCGACGCCGTTCCAGTTGATCGTCTCCAGACCGGACGCCATAATACGAAGAGGGTCGGACACAGCCACACCGATCCTTCGCATGCCGAAATCAATGGCCATTACCCGACTCATTCTTCAAATTTCTCCTGATTCAATTATCGTCTGCCAGACGCTCGCAATATTCGCGCACGATAACTTCGAGAAGTTCATCGCGCTCCATACGGCGGATGATGCCGCGTGCACCCTTATAATTCGTAATATAAGTCGGGTCGCCGGACATAAAGTATCCTACCAGCTGATTGATCGGGTTATAGCCCTTCTCCTGCAATGCATCCAAGACCTGCATCATCAAAACTTTAGCATCTTCTGATCTTTCCATATTGAAAGAGAATCTGGCTGTTCCTGAATCCTGCATAGTTGACGCACCTCCTTATCATCTCAAGACTAAGCTGTTCTTATTCTAACACATGAGAAATCAACTTTTCATTATAAATTTGTCATGCTTGTTAATTTTTTTGTGTTTTTTTAGCAAAAAACGGGCAGTTTATTCGTGGGAAACACATCCGGCGACCGAAAAGTCCCTTGTTTCGCGGATGTTTACGTCCACGATCTTTCCAGCCTGAAGTGCAGGATCTGCCGACACGATAACGCGGATGTACTCCCGGCAATAGCCTTCCCACGTCCCATCTTCCAGCTGACGCTCCAGAAGGACCTGCACATTTTTCCCGACAAACTCCTCTGCACGTGCTTTTTCCATCTCATCGGAAATACCTCTCAGCTCAGCCGTCCGAGCCGCTTTTACAGCACCATCGATCTGACCTTCCATATTCCAGGCCTTGGTTCCTTCCCTAGGCGAGAACGGGAAAACATGGATATGCGTAAACCCGATTTCTCTGGCAAAAGCACACGATTCCTGATGTTCGGCATCCGTTTCACCCGGAAAACCGCAGATCATGTCTGTTGTCAGACTTGCATCCGCAAAAGCACTTCTCAGGTCAGCTGCGACTCTCCGGAATACTTCAGTATCATATTTTCTGTTCATTCGCTTTAACACGGAGTCAGATCCGCTTTGCAGCGAAAGATGGAAATGCGGGCAGATCTGTGGGATACCCTTAAGTACATCTATCAGCTCAGGCGTCATACAGGACGGTTCGAGAGAACCGAGCCGGATCCTCTCGACACCATCGATCGCGGCAATCTCCGTAAGAAGTTCCCCCAGCGCCATGCTGTCACGGCCGAGTTCTTTTTCAAAAGAACACAGATGGATGCCGGTAATTACGAATTCGCGATAGCCTTTACCGGCCATATCGCGGATCTCGGAAAGGATCGCTTCCCTGCTTCTGCTCCTTACACGGCCACGGGAATACGGGATGATACAGTATGTACAGAAATTATTGCATCCGTCCTCGATCTTCACGACCGCGCGGGTGTTCTCCTGATAATTGACAGAACCATACTCGAAGAAACGTGTCCCGGCATCGAGATCATCGCAGTTCTTCTCCCCGTCCTGGATCTTCAGTCTTTCTTTAAGAAGCGGGATCAGGGCCGGACGGTCATCCGTTCCGACGACGATATCGGCGCCTTCTTCATCACGGCACATCTGGGTATGACAGCCCATAGCGACAACGACCGCATGCGGTGCGAGACGCTTGGCCCTTCTGATCATCTGCCGGGACTTCCTGTCCGCCTCTCCAGTGACCGCGCAGGTATTGATCACATAGACATCCGCATTTTCACAGGACTGCGTCTCCTCAAATCCTTCTTCAGCAAGAAGTTTCGCAATTGCGGCGGTTTCATAGGAGTTGACCTTACATCCCAAGGTTTGAAAATATACCTGATATGCCATAGATAACCTTTCGTCAAATTGATGAACTTATTATACCCATATTCTCTATTCTTTCAATGATTTCCACATTGACATAGCAGACTCCTGTGATAAACTATTTTCATAGTATTTTCGCCATAGGAGGAAACAGCATGGTTCGTTTTCCAATTCGTTTTCAATCCATCTCCGATGTCAAGGACTTTGTCCAGATCGTCAATTCTTTTCCTTATGATGTCGATCTTTCCTCCGGCCGTTATGTAGTGGATGCCAAGTCCATCATGGGAATCTTCAGCCTCGAGCTTCAGAGTGCTATCAATCTCGAGATCCACAGCAACTCATGCGACGACCTCGTAGAAGCACTTGCTCCGTTCCGCGTAGAAGAGTGATTCCACAAGATTAAATAGTTTTCTATCAAAAAGACCTCATTTCGAGGTCTTTTTTCTATTTCTCTTCGCAGAAAACAAAATCGATATGATGGGTCAGCGGATCGGCGGCCGCGACTTTGATCCGGACCTTCTTTCCAATACGGTACACCGTTCCCCGCGATCCTTTCGCCTCGAGTTTTCGTTCATCGAACTCGAAGTATTCATTCAACGAGGAAAACGGCACCATGCCTTCGATCGTATTCTCAAGTTTTACAAAAATACCTCCAGGACAAGCCCCCGAGACAGTACCCGGGAATTCCTCTCCCACATGTGCCATCATATACTCGGCACACTTCAGGTCAACGGACGCTCTTTCCGCATCAACGCTGTTTTTCTCCATTTCCGAGCTGTGATAGGCCACATCAGCCACTTTTCCCTGGAAATACTGCTTCTGGTGTTTCTGATGGAGCCAGCTCTTGATAATACGATGGATATAAAGATCCGGATATCTTCGGATCGGTGACGTGAAATGGCAGTAATACTGCGATGCCAGGCCGAAGTGACCGACGTTCTTCTCCGAATACTTCGCCTTCGCCATGCTCCGAAGAAGAAGCTGGTTCAGGGCAGGAGCATACTCCTTATCCTTGATATCCTCCAGCATTTCACTGAAGAACAGCGGGGTCGCTTTTCCGACGAGTCTTCTGTTTTCACCGAAAAGCCGTGCCACATGCATAAATTCATTGATCTTCAGCTCATCCGGTTCCTCGTGGATACGATATATGAACGGACTTTCCATCTTATTAAACCGTTCCGCGACCGCTTCATTAGCGGCGATCATGAATTCCTCGATCACACTATGGATCGTATTGATCGGATACGGATATACATCGACCGGTTTTCCCTCATCATCAAGTTCCACATGCGTCTCCGGGAACACAAAATCGATATTACCGCGTTTCTGTCTCTTCTCTTTCAAGATATTACGGAGCTCTAGCAGCTGCTGAAACATCGAAACCAGTGGCTTATAGTCTTCGATGACTTTGTCTTCGAAAAGGATCCCGTTGATCTCGTTATATGACGTTCTGGCATCACTCTCGATAATGCTCTCATAGATATCACTGTCAACGATCTCCCCCTGCGGGCCGATCTTCATCTCGCAGGTCATCGTAAATCTCGGGACATTCGGATTCAGGCTGCAAAGGCCGTTAGACAGGCGCGGCGGCAGCATAGGAATAACACGGTCCACAAGATATACTGACGTTCCTCTGGTCTGTGCCTCGATATCCAGGCAGGACCCGTCTGTCACGTACTCGGAAACATCCGCGATATGTACCCAAAGACGATAACACCCCTTATCCAGTTTCTGGATGGAGATCGCATCATCAAGATCTTTCGCCTCTTCACCGTCGATCGTGATCGTCGTCAGATGGCGCAGATCCTTACGTCCATGGAGCAGAGCCTCTTCGATATCCTTCTCCGTAGGAGAAAGCGGAAGGCGGGATGCCTCATCCATAACCGCCGCAGGAAATACCGGAGAAAGTCCATACTGTCGCAGGATAGCAAGCATCTCCACATCATTATTTCCGGGATCGCCGAGCACTTCGACGATACGTCCTTCATACTCCGCTCTCTTGGCAGAAGGATTCAGTATCTCACAGACGACTTTCATACCGAACGGTGCACCGTTCATCTGGTTTTTCCGGATAATAATATGGCCATAAGAGGATGCAGGATAGCCCGGATCCGGAACGACCACTCCACCATCTCTGGTTTCTTTCAGAAGTCCGACGCACTGATTCTCAAGTGCCTGCGGGCCTCTTGGCGGAAGCTGCGAGATCGTGATCTCACGGGCCGCCGGGATCTTCATTTTAGATTTTTCCGTCTTTCCGCTCGGACGGATCTTAATATGTCTTCGATTATGTCTTCCCATCGGTACTCCTTATACTAAAAAATAAGCTGCTTTCCGGTAACCGGTCAGCAGCTCACTTGTTTTTTGATTTAAATGTGTATTAAAGGCCTCTTGCCAGCACCAGGAAAAGCACTACGGTAAGGATCGCGAAGAGAACCGCTGTAAACAGCGTGATCTTCTTGAGTTTCTCATCCAGAGTTCTGCCCTTCGACTTCTCGTAGAAGGAATTACTTCCGGAACCGCCTACAACACCCATACCCTGGTCATTTCCTTCCTGGGACATAACCAGGATGATCAGTGCGATGCAAACAACGATATCAACACATGTAAGTACTACTGCTAATGTATTCATTATATCAGCCTCCGAGACTGTTCTCAATTCTAATAACCGTTAAATAGTAACACAAGACTTTTCCATGTGCAACAGTTATTTTCTATTCTTTATCATCTTATGGATCTCGCTTGCCGTAAACGGGATAAGCGCCAGGAGTACGATCGGAATCCAGAGAAGCGGAGCAAGAGCGATATTATCGAAGATACCGTTCACTCCCGGAATATAGATGACCGCTAAGAGCAGTGCGATGGAACCGGCCACCGAGATGTTCATGAACTTATTGCTGAACACACCGAGCTTAAATACCGAGATCCTTTCGGAACGGGCACCATATGCACGGAAGAGCTCTGCCAGGATCAATGTGGCAAACGCCATAGTTCTGGCACCTTCGATCGGTGCGATCTCATCCTTGAAGAAGACGGTCAGGCCAAGTACGAAGGAAGTGAATACAGCGGCAAAGATCGCCAGGCTCTGTACAAGGATATTGATCTTCATACTCTTATTGATAATCGACTCCGACTTTCTTCTCGGCGGCTGTTTCATGATGTCCGGTTCACCCTTCTCTCTTCCGAGAGCCAGTGCCGGGAAACTGTCTGTAACCAGATTCAGCCACAGAAGCTGGATCGCGGTAAGCGGTGTTCCGATACCCGTGATCAGGGATGTCGGGATCAGGGAGATCAGGAAGATGATCAGGATCTCACCCACATTACAGGAAAGCAGGAATCCGACGAACTTTCTGATATTACTGTAGATAACACGTCCTTCTTCGACCGCCGAAACGATCGTAGCGAAGTTATCATCGGTAAGGATCATGTCAGAAGAATTCTTCGCGACATCCGTTCCGGTGATACCCATCGCAACACCGATATCCGCAGACTTCAGTGCCATCGCATCGTTTACGCCGTCACCGGTCATGGATGCGATGTGGTCATTCTTCTTCAGTGCGGTAACAATACGGACTTTGTGATCCGGAGAAACACGGGCATATACGTTTGTGGTCTCACAGACAGTCTGGAAGTCCTCATCCGAGACCTTATCCAGCTCTGCACCGGACAGGCTTCCGGAGTTCTCATCCATCATGCCGAGGTCATTTGCGATCGCAACAGCAGTATCTTTATAGTCACCTGTGATCATGACGGCACGGATACCTGCTTCACGGCAGATCGCCATCGCGTCTTTAACCTCTGTTCTTGCAGGATCGATCATACCGACAAGTCCGATGAAGCACATATCGGCTTCATGAGCAAAATCCGCCTCGATCTCTGACTTTCCTTCAAAAGAACGGTACGCGAAAGCAAGTACTCGAAGTGCTTTTGTAGCATAACCGTGATTCGTCTCGGCGATACGCTTTTTAATCTCGTCTGTCATCGGAACATTCTTCTGTCCGTCAAAGTACTCGATACAGCGGTCAAGAACGATATCCGGAGCACCCTTGGTAAAGGACACGATCGCACCCGGAATGATATTCGGATGATATGTGGTCATCATCTTTCTGTCCGAGTCAAAAGGAAGTTCCGCGATACGCGGGTACAACTTATTTGTTTCCTCCTTAGGAAGACCGGACTTGGCGCCCAGTGCGACAAGGGCTGCTTCCGTCGGGTCACCAATGCAGGAATATCTGCCATCTTCGCCCTTCGGTGTAACTGCATCACTACAGAGTACACAGGCCTGAAGAAGTCTTACAAGCTTTGCGTCCGGAGTGATCTTGGTTTCGTTTTCATCCTGGATCTGGCCTTCCGGTGCATAACCGATGCCGGTAACATCGAAGGATTTCTCACCATCAAAGACCTTACGGACTGTCATTTCATTCTGAGTAAGAGTACCGGTCTTATCTGTGCAGATAACATCTACGCAGCCCAGCGTCTCAACAGCGAGCAGGCGGCGTACGATCGCATTTTTACTTGCCATCTTCGTCATACCGAGCGCAAGAACGATAGTAACTACAGCGGCAAGGCCTTCCGGAATAGCTGCAACCGCAAGGCTGACAGCAGTCATAAGAGCATCTTCCCAGGGCTCGCCCTGAGCAAATACATCAACTACAAAGACGATCAGGCAGATCGCAACACAGACGATACCGAGGATCTTACCGAGTTTTGTAAGGTTCTTCTGAAGAGGAGTCTCTTCATTATCAATAGAGGAAAGGCGGCTGGCGATCTTACCCAGTTCCGTATTCGCACCGGTTTCCACGACGATACCGCGTCCGCGTCCGTAGGTTACCGCCGTACCCATGTACAGCATATTCTTTCTATCACCGATGCCGCAGTCTTCTTCAAGAACTACTGTCGCATCTTTATCAACCGGAACTGATTCACCGGTCAGGGATGCTTCTTCCACTTTCATGGAGCTTGCTTCCGTCAGTCGGATATCCGCAGCAACCAGATCACCTGCATCGAGGACAACAACATCACCCGGAACCAGTTTATCCGAATCGATCATCTGCTGCATGTTGTCACGGATGACTTTTGCCTGCGGTGAGCTCATCTTCTTAAGAGCAGCGATCGCCTCATCCGCTTTACCTTCCTGATAGACACCGAGGATCGCATTGATGATTACGATCGCAAGGATAACGATAACATCGATCCATCCGGAAAAACCGCCTTCCTTGATTGCCATGATGGCAGACAATACTGCAGCTCCGATAAGGATCAGGACCATCGCATCCGCGAACTGGCCTAAGAATCTTTTCCACAGCGGGACTTTCTTTTCTTCTCCTAATGAGTTGGGACCATACTTGGCAAGTCTTTTGTCGGCTTCTGTTTTTGTGAGGCCGGCTTTTATGTCGGTCTGAAGTTCTTTGATAACACTTTCGGTTTCCTTCGAAAACGGGTGATTCATTTTCCTACCTCCTGCACATATATACGTGCGTATCAAAATATAACATATTAAAAAAATATAGGAAAGTCAGTTTTCGGAAGATTTGTAACTCTATTCCCTGCAAAACTGCAAAATAAAAAGAAAGAGACCGCCGGTGTGACGATCTCTTTGGTGCCCAGAGTCGGAATCGAACCAACGACACGGGGATTTTCAGTCCCCTGCTCTACCGACTGAGCTATCTGGGCAAATGATAATCGGTCCGATATGGACCGATCATCTTGGCGACGCAGAAGGGGCTCGAACCCTCGACCTCCAGCGTGACAGGCTGGCATTCTAACCAAGCTGAACTACTGCGCCATATTGGTGGAAGATACAGGGCTCGAACCTGTGACCCCCTGCTTGTAAGGCAGGTGCTCTCCCAGCTGAGCTAATCTTCCATCTATCCGTTTCCGGAGCGCTTTTTCAAGCGCAAGAAAGAGTATACCGAAACCTCGGTTGCTTGTCAACAACAATTCTGAAAATAAGAAGAAGTTTTTTTGCAGGCATAGTATACGCACTGTTTTTCAGGCATTCCGGATCAGAACTTCTGGTCTTTTACGAAGCCTGTAAATGTCACGACCGCCACTTTGTTTCCGAGATCATCGACGATATCCACCTCATAAAAACAGGTACTTCTTCCCGACTTCACGCATGTCGCCGTACTAAACAGGACATCCCCTTTGCAAGGACCGATAAAGGAGATATTACTGGAGATAGAAACGGTCATTCTCCCGCCGAAATTTGCTGCTACGGCGAATGTCAGATCCGCAAGGGTAAAGATGGCACCTCCCATTACTCCGCCTGCCGCATTTCTGTGGACTGGTGTGATCTTCATGCTGCACCGGCAGACCTTATCACCGGATTCTTCGATAATAACGCCGGCCGCCTCGGTCGCAAAACGGTCATTGGCAAATGTCTTTCTTGCCCACTCGAGATCTCTTCCCTCAATAATCGGATCTATCTGTGCCATGCTATATCTCCTCTCTTTTCTCCGGCAAAAGCACTGTCAGCCGAAGAATGTCATCACATATTCTACTATAAATACTGTTCCGCAGGCGCCGATGGCGACAGTCAGCAGTTTCTTTTCCAGAAGCGACAGGATCACCGCGCAGGCAAATCCCAGGATCGCGGAAATAAGGCAGCCCGTCGAATAAAAGATCGCGGGGATCGTCATCGCAGACAGAACCGCATAAGGGACATAATAGAGAAACGAACGGATGAACCGGTTCTCTATTTTTTTCCGGCAGAGGACCAGCGGCAGCATACGGATCAGATAGGTGACCCCGGCCATTACGATAAGATACAGGAAGAAAACATCTGTACGCATCAGGCGGTCACCGCCTTTCCTTCGTTATTCCGGTCATCACCGGACGGATCCTTCTTCTCCTCATCCTGGATCGGTGCAATCCAGGCAAACAGAAGTCCGGAGACCAGAGCACAGATAATGATCGAGATCCCGGCAGAAACATCCGAGAGTACCGGAATATAGTAAAATGCCGCTGACATCGCCATCGCCAGAAGGCAGCACAGCGCCACCGCATGATTCTTCTTTGCAGGCGGAATCACGATCGCCACAAACATCGCATAAAGCGCGATGCCCAGTGCCGATACGACCATTTCCGGAAGTATATCTCCTGCCAGAGCACCCAGTGCGGTACCGATGGTCCAGCCCCAGAAAGGCGCGGTAATAAGACCCATCATATAAGGAGTTTCGAGCTCCTCTTTCTGACTTATAGCCACCGCGAAGATCTCATCCGTCACGCCAAAAGCGATCGCAATTCGATGCAGAAGTTTCACACGCGGGCTCACCTTCTGGGAAAGAGAAACTGACATCAGCGAGTACCGGAGATTGATAACAAACTGCGTCAGTACCATCTCCAGAAGCGGCAAAGACCCAACCATGATCGGCA
The DNA here is from genome assembly GCA_900317035.1 of uncultured Eubacteriales bacterium. Classification (GTDB taxonomy): domain Bacteria; phylum Bacillota; class Clostridia; order Saccharofermentanales; family Saccharofermentanaceae; genus Scatonaster. The sequence continues at coordinate 23,916 of ONFC01000001.1, read as the reverse complement.
CACCGGCCAGCTGTCCGGCGGAGGTCAGGTTCGCCACTGATACCAGGATCGTCTGCCACACAGAAAGGCCTGCACCTACGGCAAAAATACCGAAGGCAAAGGAAACAGACAGGTACCCGAGGCAGATCGGGAACCCGTCTTTCAAACCGCGTAGATAGAGCTTTTGGGAACTCACGGCAAAGCGTTCCTCACTTTACCGAAAAGCGATAACCTGTAAGGAATCCCTTGACTTCATCCTTATCGATGACCGCTGATGCGAAGTTTTCGTGATGGATAGCATCCGGGAACATCTGTGTCTCGAGGCAGATCGCTTCGTACGGATTATAGTGTACGCCGCCTTTTCCGTCTTCGTTCAGATTACAAGCACAGTAGAGCTGCACGCCCGGGAAGTTGGTAAGTACTTCCATCTTTCTTCCGGACTTCAGAGATTCGACAGATGCGACCAGGGAGACCTTATCCTGTGTCGTCTTCAGTACATAGTTCGAGTCTGCACCGCGGCTGCAGTTCAGCTGCGGATTGGAAGAAGTCTCCACAAGTACTTTTTCGGTCGCGCAGGGAGTTCTGAAATCAAACTCGGTGCCTGCAACGTCGATAAACTTACCGTTCGGAACATTATCCATATCCTTCTCTGTTACCTGATCCGCATCGATCCACAGGAGCTGCTCGCCGATCCTGCCGGCAGCCTGTCCATCTATATTGAAATACGAATGGTTTGTCGGAGCAAAAATCGTCTTCTTATCAGAAACTGCACGATAGCAGATAATGAGTGTTCCGTCGGTTGCCCAGGTATAGAGGACTTTCATATCCATGTTGCCCGGCACTCCGCAGACACCGTCCGCAAGAAGGAACGAAAGCAGCACGCCTTCGGTCTCGATCGTCCAATCATTCTTGATCTTCAGGTCACCGATAAACTCCTGTGCCTCATCACGAGAGATGATCTCACCTGTCCAGAAGCTGTTCTGGAAGTTGCCCGGACCGCCGTGGAGGTTGTTCTCGCCTTCATTTTTCGGCAGCTGATAGTCCACGCCATCGATGGTAAAAGCACCGCCCTTGATACGGTTCGCCGTTCGGCCGATGATGGAGCCGTGTCCGGACCCGGAGCCCAAATATCCTTCGATCGTGTCAAAACCGAGCATGACATCGTCGAGTTTTCCTTCCTTATCAAATACTTTCAGAGTATGGATCGCCGCACCGTATTCAATAACGGAGAAACTTTCTCCGTTCGGGCGTGTAATAACGAATTCAGCTACGTCTTTACCGTCTTTTGTCGTGTCAAAAAGCACTTTTTCAAAAGCCATTATCAGTCACCTCTTACATAAGATTTTATACCGCTACTATTATTGCTTACTAATTGCTGGAAAGTCAATTCCAAATCTGCTAGAATACCTCTTAATTTATCGGATCCGGGCACCGGAAATGACTTGAAAGGAGGCGGTCAAATGAGCGCAAAATGGCGCAAATTCCTATCGTATTACCGGCCCTATCTCAAAGGGTTTATTGCCGACATGTGCTTCGCACTTATCGGGGCCGCCACTTCCCTGATCATCCCTCTTATCATCCGGTACATCACGGGCACTGTCCTTACAGAAGGCTTTTCCAATGCCTCGCAGACGATCTTAAACCTGTTCCTGATCATGCTGGGGCTTCTCGGCATCGAATTCGGCTGTAATTACTTCATCGCCTACGTCGGCCATATGGTCGGCGCCAGGATGGAATATGACCTGAGAAATGAGCTTTTCACGCATTATCAGAAGCTGTCCTTCCGGTTCTACGACGACCAGAAGGTCGGTTCCCTGATGTCGCGCGTGACCAATGACCTTTTCGAGATCACGGAGCTGTATCACCACGGGCCGGAAGACCTTATGATCTCCGCCATCAAGCTGATCGGCTCCCTGGTCATCCTGTGCATGATCAATGTCCCTCTGGCGCTGGTCGCACTGGTTCCGGTTCCGTTCATGATCGTCTTCGCTTCTGTTCTGAATAAGAAAATGAAAAGGACGTTCAAAAAGAACCGCGAAAAGATCGCCGAGATCAACACCCGCATGGAGGACAGCCTCTCGGGCATCCGGGTCGTCAAGTCCTTTACCGGCGAGGATATGGAGATCCATAAGTTCACAGAGGGCAACGACATGTTCCTCAGAAGCAAGAAGGATAACTACCGGTATATGGCGATCTATCACGCTGTCCTCTGGGGAACGACCGGACTGATCACGATCGTCGTCGCCACGGTCGGATCCCTCATGATCGGAAAGGATGCGCTGACACTTCAGGATCTGATCGCATTTCTTCTTTATGTGAACAACTTCACCGAGCCGATCCGAAAGCTCGTCAGCTTTACCGAGCAGTTCCAGAACGGCATGTCCGGATTCGAACGTTTCTACGAGATGATCTGCATCGAGCCGGATATCGAGGACGCTCCTGATGCAGCTGAAATGTCCGGCATAAAGGGAGATATCGATTTTCAGGATGTATCCTTCGCGTATAACAGCGAGTCTTCCAAAGCCGCCAATGTATTCTCTCATCTGAATCTTCACGTCGATTCGGGCGAATATGTCGCGCTGGTCGGTCATTCCGGTGTCGGCAAGACCACGATCTGCAGCCTGATCCCGAGATTCTACGAACCGCAGTCCGGCAGGATCCTGATCGACGGGACCGATATCACCTCTGTCACCCAGAGATCGCTGAGAAAACAGATCGGCATCGTGCAGCAGGAACAGTTCTGGAAAATATCCGCTATGGTCGGCCGGATGCAACTTTCGAAGATGTGGTCGATGCCGCCAAGCGTGCCAACGCCCATGATTTCATCATGGAGCTTCCGAACGGTTACGATACGGATATCGGACAAAGAGGCATCAAGCTCAGCGGCGGACAGAAGCAGCGGCTCTCCATCGCCCGTGTTTTCCTGAAGAACCCGCCGATCCTTATTTTTGATGAAGCAACCTCTTCTCTCGACAACGAGAGTGAGCGCGTCATCCAGGAGTCGCTATCCAGGAGTCGCTGGAAGAACTTGCCAAAGACAGAACGACTCTGGTCATCGCGCACCGTCTGTCCACGATCCAGAACGCCAAGAGGATCCTGGTGCTCTCGGAAAACGGCATCGAGGAAGAGGGTACACATGAAGAGCTGCTCTCTAAAAACGGAGCCTACTCCCGGCTATATCACACCGTACAGTAGGCTCATCCATCCACAAATTGAAAAACAGGGTCAGTGTGCCAGAGTTATATCGGCGTACTGGCCCTCCACTATTTTCAGCAGATCATCCGGCGCCAGATGGATCTGGGTGCCGAGCATACCGCCGCTTACGATGATCGTATCAAAGAGCTGCGCCGTCTCATCGATCACAGTCGGATACTTTTTCTTCATACCAATCGAGGTCACACCGCCGCGGATATATCCGGTTACGGCCATGATATCCTTGACATGCACCATCTCAAGCGCCTTCTCCCCGACGGCCTTCGCTGCTTTTTTCATATCCACTTCTTCTGCGATCGGGATCACGAAAACGAAGTAATTCTTCGATTTTCCCTGCATGACCAGTGTTTTAAAAGAACTCTCATAGGGCTGTCCGAGCATATCGGCGATATGTACGCCGTCGATAAACTCGTCACATTCATAATAGAACGGCTCATACGGGATCTTGGCCGTATCCAGGATGCGCATGGCATTCGTTTTATTTTCCTTCTTCATACATTCTCCCTGCGTTTTATATCATCCGAAATAGCTCCAAAGCTCCGCGCAAACATCAGCAGCAAGCGGACGCTCCTTTGTTCCGGTGAAAGACTGGATATTGCAAAGAACGATAACGACTCTTCCCGTATCGGGATCGACCCGGACATTGGTGTTATAACCCAGCGTCATACCGGAGTGTTCGATATATCCGCCCCAGATATACCAGCCATAACCGTATCCGAATGTTCCGCCGTCAAAGATCTTATTCCAGCTGTCCTCCGTCAGAAGTGCATGCTCCATGACCTTGTTCTCCCACTTGAGAAGGCCTTCCGCCGTTCCGGTCATGACGCCGACCGCATAGCTCAGCGTCTCATGCTGATGCGGGAAATCGAAGTGAAAGAGCGTAAAATCCGTTCTTCCGTTGGACGTGAGATGTCTGATATCCGGATAAAGTTCGGTAAGTCCGAGAGGATCAAGTATATTTCTATGAATATAATCTTCATAAGAAAGTCCGCTCAGCTGCTCGATGATCATACCGAGGAAATAGTAATTCGTATTCGAATACTCGAGTTTCGTTCCCGGTGTAAAATTCAGGTCATATTCTGAGATGCGTCTCACCAGGTCATCCTTTTCCAGCGGTGTCGTCGCCACCTCTCCCAGCATGGACTGAAGCGAGAGAAAGCTTGAAATAGAAACATGCTTAAGATCATCCATAGTGAATCCCAGAACACCGCAGTACAGGTAATCCGGAATTCCGGATGTCATGTTCAGGAGCTGATGGATCGTGACATCTTTTGCATACTTATACTCGGGAATATATTTATCGAGTGTATCATCCAGACTTAACTTCCCCTGTTCCACCAGCTGCATGATCGCTACCGCGGTAAACTGCTTCGTGATCGAACCGAGCTCAAAGACCGTTTCCATAGTATTTGGGGTCTTACTGTCGCGGTCAGCATATCCCGACGCTTTTGTATAGATGATCTGATCTTTCTCAGCGACGAGAACGACTCCGTCCAGCTTAATAGAGTCGAGGTAACTGTCGGCCTTACCGCTATCAAAAGTCGTGGCGAATGCGGCCGATGATCCGGAAGATGTATTTTGTGTGTCCGAACTGTCAGATACCGAAGTATCTGTGGTGCTCTCTGTCGTACTTTCCGAAGTAGTTTCCGTAGTACTTTCCGTAGTTTCAGATGTTTGTTCCGTTTCAGATGTTTCCGAAGCAGATTCCTGCGACCCGGCAGTTGTTTCTTCCGTTTTCGAAGACTCTTCAGAAGAATCCTTTTTCTTACTGCATGAGCATGAGAAAGCGACTGACATCACCAGTATCAGCGCTAATAAGCGGTATAGTTTAGTATTCTGATTACGCATCTGTCTTTTTCCTTTTTTCTTCTGTTGTCTTTTCCCTAATGTAGGTTGATTTTCGCATAGAACAGAAAGTATTTCAATGTCTTTTTTGCGCATAAATGCGCTTCTAAAAAAGTCCTTTGTGCTAAAATAGAAATATCAGTTAAGGAGGTCCGCAGAATGATCTTTTTCTTTACATCTTTCGAGTATTCCAACAAAGCAACCTTTTTTGCGATCCTGATGGACCTTATCGCTTACGGTCTTTCGATCGCGGCCATTGTGTTTTTCGTATTGGCCGGGAAACTCGGCTCCTGGAGTGTCCTGACCGGCATTCTTTGCATCGTAGCCGCTATTATCTTCTACTTTGTCCTCGGCCAAAAGGTAGGTTCGGTCATCGCGAAGAATGATTTCCGGAAAAAGATCCGTACCAATCCTATCGTTGCCTATAACTATGTCAATGACGGCAGAGCTTCTTATGATGAGATCGCGAAGATCAACCCGGCCTTTGCCGAGATGTACGTCGTAAATGATTTCGGCAAGCTTACCCGCCGGAAAAAGTAAAGGAGATTGAGTTTTATGCCGGTCATTACGATTTCACGACAGATGGGCAGTTTAGGCGACGAGATCGCTTCCGTCCTTTCCAGCAAACTCGGCTGGGAGCTCATCACGCGAGATCTTCTGATGGAGCGTTTCTTCCCGGATATCCAGCCGGAGCAGCGTTCCCGCCTGGCAGAAAGTGCGAAATTCTATTTATCTGAGTATAAAGACGGAAAAAGCTTCAAAGATGTACTTTATGATTCTCTTCTTTCTATGTCGAAGGAATCTTCCGCCGTCCTTCTCGGATTCGGATCCCAGCTTCTTTTATCGGAAAGTGATGACGCGCTGCATGTACGCATCGTGGCTTCCGATTCCACCCGGCTTTCCCGTATCGAAAAGCACTATCACCTGTCCGGTGAAGCTTCCGATGCTCTTTTAGCATCCGCCGACAGAAAACATAAGCGCTTCGTGTCTCACGTCTTCGGAAAGGACCTTTCCGATCTTTCTCTTTATCATCTGATCTTAAATACAGACCATCTTACCGTGGATGAATGCGTAGCCTCGATCCTGGCTGCATTCCATGAGCACGAGCTTCGTGCCCGGATCAAGACGGAAACAAGATCTGAAGGATCGATGGATCATCAGAGCGAGACTCCCGTCTTTAAAAATCCGTCCGAAGCGGAATTTGCGAAGATCCTGGATATGTACCATATCGACTGGAAGTATGAACCGAAGACATTCCCAGTAGAATGGGACAGTGAAGGGAACGTCACTCTGGCTTTCAGCCCGGACTTTTATCTGACGCGGTTCGATACGTATCTCGAATTGACGACGATGAACCAGAAATATGTGACAAAGAAGAATAAGAAACTGAAAAAAGTAAAGGAACTCTATCCGGGAACCAATATCAAGATCGTCTATAAAAAGGATTTTCTCGAGCTGGCGGAACGCCTGAAGAGTTTCAGTCCACAGGAAAACAATGAGGAAGCGGGGGATCAGATTGAATAAGATCTCATATAAAAAGATCATTTACACGCAGCAGCAGCTGAGCGAAAGAATAGCGGAACTCGGAAAGAAGATCACAGCTGACTATGAAGGACAGGAGATCGTACTTCTCGGTGTTCTTAAGGGCTCGCTCTTCTTCTGCACAGACCTGGCGCGCGCCATCGATCTTCCTATGCAGATGGACATGATCGCCATCGGCAGCATCCCGGATACCACCAGCAGCACCGGTATCGTCAGGATCACGAAAGATCTGGACATCAACATCACCGGGAAGCATGTGATCGTCGTGGAGGACATCATCCGCACAGGTCTTACTACCGCATATCTGCTCCAGACTCTGGAGGCCAGGCGTCCTGCTTCCGTAGAGGTATGCACGCTCCTTTACAACCCGGAGCGCCAGCTCATCGACCTTCCGGTGAAATACTACGGATTCGAGGTTGACCGGTCCTGGCTGATCGGATACGGTATGGATTCCGGGGAATACGGAAGGAACCTGCCCTTTATCGCAGAGATGGAACACTAAAGAAAACGGAGACCCTGTCGGATCTCCGCGCACGTAAAATGAGGACAAATAAAAGCTCCAGCGAACCAACTTTCCATCCATTTCCTTCGGTCGCCCTTTATTATCTGCGAACCTTCCCAATCCTGCTGAACACCCTCTTCTTGGAGTTACTCAAAGCCTCTTACGAAGCCCCTTTCCAACCAGTCCGACCTGAAATGATGTGTTCTACGCGGCCTCTTTTCCATCACTATTCCGATCCATCCATCCGGCAATGACCCCGTGCCACTGCATCCCTGTCGAACCGGCTATCGTAACTTACTCAGTTATGACCCGTCTCCTGTCATTTCACCTGGGTCCCTTCCTCCGGCCTGCCACCTCAAGCAGCTACCGCCCGGATCTGAAACCATGGTCTTCAACCTGACCTGCGACTTGTGTCCGCCATCGCGTACCGTCAATCGCTGTTCGCTTTCCAACTGCTTCTGCTATGGCTCTGTCGGCTCCGACTTCCTTACCACTCGAACCTCACTGGATCCGATTCCCGGTATCTCCATCTTCGTTTCCTGACCACTTTCTGGTCTTTCGGTTTTTCTCAGCCTCGCCTTGTGCATCTGTAGCTGGCGGCTCTCCGATTAGGACTTGGTGTGAACCCGCATTCCCTGGAGCTAGTTTCAGTATAACATGTATTAATGTGTTGTCAACACTTTTCATCACGAAACGCGCGAAATCTTTCTGCGATTTATGCACCTTGCACAAAACGTTACGCGATTATTACAGCACATTACACAGCGATTACAAGAATGCCGTTATTTCAGGTATTTGAGGATCTTCGGAGAGTTTTCGGAGGAGAAGGATCACCTGTTCCGGGATAGTGTTTTTCCCGAAAAACGCCTAGAACTATTTACATTTTCGTCATATTTTCTTATGACATCACTGTCACTTTTCATCTGATTTTCGTGTGGTAAAATATACCTAACTTTTTTAGGAGGAATCGGCATGAAAAAATGGTGGCAGCATGTGAATAGAGGCATTATTCTCCTCCTTGCTGTCATTATCGCTGTTGTCTCCTATCTTGTGTCTGATTCTATTCATAACAGTAGGGAGAGAAAAGAAGTAAAGGAGATCGCATCTCAGTATATTATTGACTCTTCTCCTCTTTTTATTGCTCCATCAGATTTTGATTTCTTTTCCTGGAACAGCATCGATTCCGATACTCTCCTTCCTGCGGTCCATTCGCAGGCCGGCTCCCTTTCCCATTACTTTGCAGATAATGAGCTGGTCCGCAATCAGGCTTTCGATCAGTCTTTCGACTTTTTCCGTTATTATTCTTCTTTAAAGATGCGCCCTGACAAATGCACCAGGGTTCCCGAAAGTGTCGAGATCCTTGAACTATATAACGGTTCAGCTTCTGTCGTCGTCCGTTCGACGACTAAAATCGACTTTATAAACGAAGATGGCACTATCACATATGAAGAACTTGCAACACAGGACGACCTTCAGTTCCTCTATACAGATGGAGAATGGAAACTGGTGCAGACTAAGTCGAATCTAAACATACAATCCGGCTATGAATTTTGATCCGGCGAAGGAGAACGTAATGACCTCAAGCGAAAGAAAACCTGCTCTACAGATACAGAACGTCACTAAGACATTCGGCAGAAAAACCGCCGTAGACAATGTCTCTTTTGAGCTGTACCCGGGTGAAGTATTCGGTTTTCTCGGCCCTAACGGAGCCGGAAAGACCACGATCATCAAGATGGTCATGGGCTTTTTCCGTCCGGATGAAGGAACGATCATCATAAACGGATATAACCGGAAGACGCACTATGAAGCAGCGATGTCCTCGATCGGCGGCATCGTCGAAAATCCGGAGATGTATAACACGCTGTCTGCCCGTCTGAACCTGAAGATGTACGCACGCCTTCACAAGGGCGTCACTCCCGAAAGGATCAATGAGGTCCTCGAACTTGTAGGTCTCTCCGAACGTGCAGATGAACCGGTGAAGAAGTATTCCCTGGGCATGAAGCAGCGCATCGGTCTGGCGCAGGCAATGCTTCACCATCCGAAGGTCCTTATCCTGGACGAGCCGACAAACGGACTTGATCCCGCCGGCATTCACCAGCTCCGCGATATTCTAAAGAAACTCGCGCACGAAGAAGGAGTCGCTGTTATGGTATCGAGCCATCTTCTTTCCGAGATGCAGCTGATGTGCGATCGGATCGGCATCATCAATCATGGAAAACTTCTCCAGATCTGTTCTATCGATGATCTGATGCACAGAGCGCAGACATCCTCTGTGTACCGCATCAAAACTTCCGATCCTTCTAAAGCAAAAGAGATCCTGTCCGAAGCCTATAAGAACCGTATTTCAAATGTCGGGGCCGATACACTGGATATCGATATAGATGAGACGCAGATCAATGAATGTGTCAGAACGCTTGTATCCGGCGGTTCTGATATTCTCGGTGTGCAGAAACTCGAATCTTCCCTGGAGGATGTCTTCCTGGAGATCACGGGAGGAGGTATCCAGGTTGAGTAAGATATTTGCGCTATATCATAATGAAATGACCAAGCTCTCAAGGAAGCTCTCTGTCTGGATCCTCGTGGCCCTGATGACGGTCACTGCTTTCTTCGCTCCGATCCTTCAAAACAGAGATCTTTCTGAGGAAACGCTGGACGAACCTTACGGAAAAACCGAGATCACGAAAGCCAGAGATACCGAGAAAAACAATCTTGGGGATCCGAACAGATATGTTGAACACACCACTCTCCGATTCACGATGCAGAACGTGACTGCAGAGCTCTTTGCCACAAGGCTCAATATGGATGAGGAGACACTCCGTAGTTATGTTATGCTTTCCTGCTACAACGCTTTGCTGGCAAACTATGATTTCGATGAGTATCCGATCAAAGGTACTTATTTATCAAGCTGTGCATACTTACAGTACACTACAGCTTACTCATCTGTCTGCAGACTGAATACGGAACCATTCGGGAAAAGAGATTCCAACTGGTTTCAGGCGTACACTTCAGCCACCGAATCACTGGATCTCGCCAAAGAGGCTCTCTTCTCCCATGATTTTGCGTCTCTGGAAGCTCTGTCCGAAAAGACAGGCTTTGCTAACAGGAATATCGTCCGCCAACTCGCAACGCTGGATCCGGAAGGTAAAATGACCATGAAAGATGCTGAGCGGATCGCGAACGCCATCATTCTGCGTGATGACTATAAGTCCAACCTTCAGATGGGAGTGTATGAAGAAAACAACTCCTACCGGCCGCTCAACGCAGAGAAAAGAAAGCAGCTTGAAGATTCGATAAAGATCCTGGATTACCAGATCGAAAACAATGCTCTCCCGCCTGATATGACAGCTCACGCGACCCGGGCAAGACAGTTCGGTCAAAGAGGCGCAAGATTCCTCCTGATCATTATGCTGGTCATTATCGCCGGCTCCAGCATCTCCCAGGAGATGGCGACCGGATCGATCAAGTCGCTGATCATTGCTCCGGTCAAGCGATGGAAGATCTTTACTGCCAAACTTATGGCGCTTATTACATGGACGCTTTTCGGAAGCATCCTGATCACGGCTTTCTCCACGATATCTACCGGCATGTGTTACGGGTTTTCCTCACTTTCGCCTTACTACTACTGTTCCGGCGGAAAAGTAAACGTCATGCCCAATTACATTTTTACCTTTCTTTTCTTTCTGGTGGATAACATCTCTCTTTTCGTATATCTTCTCGGTGCGTTTACGATCTCATGTCTTACGAAAAATACCGGAATTGCCGTCGGCGTTTCCACAGGTTTTGCCGTGACCTCCGGGCTCTCTCCTCTTCTGATAGAGATCTTCGGACGCCAGCGCTGGATCGATTTCCTTCCATCTTCCCATATGGACCTGGTAGGAAAGATCTTTCCGTATTTAAATCTGTGCGGGTACTCGGGATCAGACGAAGCCGGAATTTTCGGAATATCCAGCAATTCCCTGCCACTATCCTTCTCGCTTTGCTATCTGGCAGTTCTTGCTTTCATACTGCTTTTTATCGCTTATGACGGATTCGTCCGCAAAGATATCCAGTAATCACTATGCCCTCTTTGGGATATAGTTGGCTCCCTGCTGAACATCATGAAGGCGGAAAGATGCCTCGATACTATTTCGTACGAGCCTTTTGTTGCCGACCCACAAAGGTGCGATGAGAGTTCTTTTCGCGCCGTCACCGGTCATCCTGTACACCACGATATCCGGCCGCAGTCTTCGGATGATCTTTTCAAGGAGCCCGATGTATTCATCCATCTCCATAAGCGGAAACGGATCTTTCTGATATGCTCCTGCCAGATCTGTGTCCTTCAGGATGTTGAGATTGGCGATCTTGACCCCGTGGACCGGAAGCTCATTTAGATGCCCGATCGTCTGAAGCATCATTTCCTCATCCTCCCCGGGAAGGTCCATGATCACATGCACGATCACACCAAGATGTCCTGATATTCCGGCAAGACGGCGGACTGCCTCATCAAACACAGAGAGAGCATATCCTCTTCTCATCCATTCCGCTGTTTTTTCATGGATCGTCTGAAGCCCCAGTTCCACCCATACATAGGTCTTTTCAGATAGTTCCTCCAGGATGCCGTACATCTTCTCACTGATCGCATCCGGTCTGGTCGCGATCGATATCCCTACTACCTCCGGATCGGAAACAGCCTCTTCGTACTTCTGCTTTAATACATCTTCATCACCGTATGTATTGGAGAAATTCTGAAAATACGCGATATAGCGTCCGGAACTGCACTTTCCCGCCACTTTTTCCTTTGCCTGAAGAAGCTGTTCCTTAATGGGAAGATTTCTGTCCGCGGCAAATTCACCGGATCCGGAACCGCTGCAGAATATGCAGCCGCCATAGCCCAGCGTGCCGTCTCTGTTCGGACATGTGCATCCGGCATCCAGCGCCAGACGGTATATCTTCTGCCCGAAAACGGACCGGTAATATTCATTTGCACTTTTATATCTCACAGGTCCTCCCGAAAACCGCCGTGCGGATGATCTTCCCGGCCATCTTCCGTAAGATCGTTTTTTCCTTCCAGCTGCGTTCCCCTCATGACGATATTATACCCGTATCTTGCACGCAATTCATCGACCGTCTGGTTGACGCGGTCGTCTTTCTGTATCTTCTCCACGTTTTCGAAGATCGTCATCTGGTGATAGTCTTCTTCGTCTGAAAGATGTGTCGTCCGGACTCCGAAACTCCGAAGCGGCGCATGCCAGTCATAACTCTCGTCGAAAAGCTCCATCGCCAGTTTCGCGATTTCTTTTTCATCATTCGTTTCTGCCGGAAGCGCACGCTGCTTCTCGTAAGACTTAAGATCGGTATCTCTTACCCAGATCACAACAGTACCGGCGAAGAAGTGATGTTTCCGAAGCCGGGACGCCACCTGCGCGGATAGCGTACATACCACCTTCCAGACATCATCTCTGTTTTCCATATCACGGGGAGTGGTTGTGCTGTTACCGACCGATTTCATCGGACGCACATACGATGCCGGATTGACCGGATCGTCATCCAGGCCATTCGCACTTCGCCAGAGGTAATGGCCGTTTTTCCCGAGCACCGATACCGCAAACTCCGGCGAAAGCACTGCCAGATCCCCGATAGTACGTACATTCATCTTTGCCAGCGCCTGATTCGTCGCCTTCCCGACAAAAAGAAGATCCGACACCGGCAGCGGCCATACTATCTCCCGGAAGTTCTCTTTCGTGATCACCGTCGTAGCATCCGGTTTTTTATAATCGGATCCGAGTTTGGCAAATGACTTATTAAAGCTAACGCCGACAGAGCAAGAAAGTCCCAGCTCGTCTTTTACTCTCATACGGATCTCATCTGCGATCTCTTTCGGAGTACCCATCGATGACCCGGTAACATCCAGCCAGCACTCATCCAGGCCGAACGGCTCGACCATATCGGTATACTGCAGAAACATCTCCCGGATACGCTCGGAGTAGTAAACATACTGATCAAAGTGCGCCGGTACGACAAGAAGATCCGGGCACTTCTGCCTGGCCTGCCAGATCGCTTCCGCCGTCTTTACACCATACCCTTGTGCCAGCTGGTTCTTCGCGAGGATGATTCCGTGACGCTGCTCGCTGTCGCCACCGACAGCCATAGGAACAGATCTCCACTCCGGGTGGCTCTTCATCTCCACCGAAGCAAAGAAGCAATTCTGATCCACATGCAGAATACTCCGCTCAACCATCTCGCTTTATCTCTCCCCACTGTCAAACGTTTGTTTGTTTTTAGATTTTATCACAAAGGTGTCCTGTTTTCCATGCTTTTACAAATTGTCCATCTTTTCTTCGTAATTTTGCTTTCATTTTGTCTTTGAGAATTGTATAATAGCAAAGAACACAAGTTTTTTTGTTGTTGTAAATTTTGGGGATCCCATTCAATTTGGGACATGATTTTCAAAAGGATGGTGCAAAAATGGCAAAACATCGTATTCTACTGGTTGACGACGATACCGACATCTTAGAGATCAACCGCTCATTCCTGACAAACGAGGGCTATGACGTAAGTGTAGCCACCAATATCGCACAGACGCTTCAGAAGGTAGAGACAAACTCTTACGACTGCATCGTTCTCGATATTATGCTTCCGGATGGAAATGCATATGATCTTCCTTCCAAGATCCATGTATATTCAAATGCTCCGATCATTTTCCTTTCGGCAAAGGATCAGCTCGAGGATAAGATCACCGGATTTAAGGCCGGCGGAGATGACTATATGACCAAGCCATATAACCTTCCGGAGCTTTCCGCACGTATCTCGGCGCATATCCGCCGCAATATGACACGTGACGGCTTCCTGATGGAGTTCCCTCCGCTGACGATGAATGTTAAGACCCGTGAAGTTACCCTGAATAACGTTCCGGTTCATCTTACAAACCGCGAATTCGATATTCTCCGCCTCCTGGCAGAGACACCGAACGTGATCGTTCCTTTTGCCCGCATCTACTCTCATGTTTGGGGAGATGACGGTCTTTGCGACAATCACCTCGTTATGGTTAACATCAGTTATCTTAGAAAGAAAATGGAAAAAGCAGATCCGACCGTCCAGTTCGTTAAGACCGAGTGGGGTTCCGGTTATTCTTTCACCTACCCGCCGATCCGTAACACTATGCGCGCCGAGTAATTTTTCCGGAAGCGTAGGCCGTTATGTCGTCAGATCGTAGCAAATCAAAGAAGCACCCTCTTTCTGTCGGCATATCTGCAGTTATCTTAGTTATTATTCTCACTGTCATGTCACTGGCATTTTTAGCAGTAAACCAGCGGCATGGCAGTGATTTTTCTTATACGATCACCGGTGCTGTGAATCTCAATAACTGGACAGAAACGAAAGGAACACCGGTCACGATCAAGAGCGGCTGGGAATTCTATCCGAACCGTCTTCTCACTCCGGAGATGATCCGTATCAGCCGTCTGGAAAACAGCAAGGTCAAATACCCGTATTATAAGGGCGTCACGATATCCTCTAACGGCTGGATGGATCTCGGAGATAAGGCAGAGCTTTATTCTTTCGGCGAAGAAGTCCAGAAGATGGGGCGTTTCGGCGTAGGAACATACCGTATCGAACTTGTCCTGAATAAGTCTGTCGACTATGTAACCCTGAATATCCCGGACATTGCCCAGTCCGCGACGATCTGGGTAAACGGCAAGGCGGTCCGTCACTACGGTACTGTCTCCGATTTAAAAGAACGATACGAACCGGCACAGGTCTGCACGGACATCCAGCTTGTACCTGTCGACGGAAAGATCGAGATCGTGATCGATTGCGCCAACTACTCCTCTCCATATGGAGGTATTCTTTACAGCCCGTGTATCGCCTCCACCACAACGATCGGCATGATCGAGTATTCTGTACGTATGTACCTTACCGTTCTTTGCGCGTTCTGGGTCTTCTTTGCCATCGGAGGAAACTACATCTCCAAGACCTTCAACGGAAGGGCCAAGTTCCACTTCTTCCTTCTAATGTTCCTTTCCGAGATCCTGTATGAAATTTGTTCACCGATGGTTACGATCCTGCCGGGGAACTGGAATAAACTGATCACGATCACCTTTATGATCTTCGCGAACTACTGGTCATTCCTGTTCTTCCTTTCGCTGTATCCCAAGGGGACCAGCAAGCTTTTCGATAAACTTCGTTTCTTCGAGATCTCCATCTTCTCGATGCTGACCTGCTGCTACCTTCTTACTTTCTGGTGCTTCCCGAGTCTTTTGTATCTGCCTTCTTCCGTTGTTGCGAACATGGTATTGATACTGGTCACCAGTATCTATAACATATTCCGGGTATTTTATATGACGAAGCGCTACGAGCATGGTAAGCTCCTTTATATTGCCTCCGTTATTCTTTCTTCGGCGATGCATGTCTCTTTCTTTGTCCGATACCAGTACTTCGTCTATATCACCCTTCACGCATTCCTTCTCATCTTTCTTGCGATCGGCTTTACACTGTACTTCGTCAAGGATTATGTACACACTTATGAGATGCTGGAGGATAACAACCGCAATCTGGAAAGCGCCGTGGAAGAAAAGACGAAATACATCACCCGCGTAAATCAGGACCTTCTCCATAATCACGAGAGACTTCTGGAAAATGAGGATGCCAGAAAGAAAGTCATGTCCAATGTCTCCCATGACTTAAGGACTCCGATCACCGCCATCCGCGGGTATATCGAATTAATGCTCAATGCGAAAGAACCGCTGTCACGGGAGCAGGAAGTACAGTATCTTTCGAACATGCATACCAGAAGTGTTCAGATGGAGCAGCTGATCTCTGACCTTGTACAGCTGACGCGAATGGAATCCGAGAATGACACGATCGAAAAGATGCCCATCAGCATAAAGGAAATGGTACAGGATCTTTTCCAGCTGTATCATGCCGAGTGTGAGGGCACAAAAAAAGTCATGCATTTCCATGCCCCGGAAGATGATGACCTTCTCATCGACGGTGATCCGAAGAAACTGCTTCGCGTATTCGAGAATATTATAGTAAATGCCATGAAATACACCCGTGACGATGGCGTGATCGACATTACCTGTCACCGCTACGATGATCCGGCCATGCTCGGCGGAAATGCCGTGGAAGTACTGATCAAGGATAACGGAGTCGGCATTCCCGCAAACGAAGTTCCTTACGTGTTCGACCGTTTCTACCGTGCCGAGAATTCCGGTATCAATAAGACCGGATCCGGCCTCGGGCTTTCTATCGTAAAGAGCATCATGGATAAGCACGGCGGAAAGATCTGGGCCGAAAGCGAGGAAGGAAAAGGATCCGAATTCCATATCGTCTTTAAGGCTTCTGAATATTCCTTTGACGAAGAACCGGAAGAAGAATAAAAAAGAACTGCGATCCGTACAGATAGCAGTTCTTTTACATTAATATCTATAATACGTTTAAAATGTATTATGCATTCTCTCCGAGAGCAACATTCAGAGCATCTACAAGAGCGTCACAGTCCAGACCGTGAACCATGCAGGCACCCTCGATGGACTCACCATGAGCCATCGCGCAGCCGAGGCAGTGCAGACCGTTATTCATAAATACAGGAACCAGTTCCTCATGCTCGTTGAGAACTTCAGCAATGATCATATCTTTTGTAATAACCATATTTTTCTCCTCCATTGGTTTATTCTTTCATATACACAAGTACATTACCACTAGTTGATATAGAATGCAATTTCGTTTTTTTGACCTTTTCATGGTATAGTAAAGATATATTGATCGCCGGGAGGTTCCTATGAAGCTCAACTACAAAAGAACATTTCTATCCGGCCTTGCATTTCTTGCTATTACAGCCTTCTGGCAGATGTACGATAATGTCCTTCCCTTGATCCTCGGTAATACTTTTCATCTGAACGAGAGCGTTACCGGAGCCATTATGGCTTCCGATAATATTCTGGCACTCTTTCTTCTGCCTCTTTTCGGCAAGCTTTCAGACGGAACAAAGACGCGCATCGGAAAAAGAATGCCGTATATTCTTTTCGGCACAGGAGTATCGATCATTCTCACCAATCTTCTGCCGGTCTGGGACAACAGTTATGCGAGATCCCCGTCCCAGTTCAAACTCGTCTCGTTTATTATCACGCTCGGGCTTCTTCTTATAGCCATGTCCGTTTTCCGTTCACCTTCCGTAGCCCTGATGCCGGATATTACCCCGAAGCCCCTGCGCTCCCGCGGAAATGCAATCATTAATCTTATGGGTGCGCTTGGCGGCATCCTCTACCTGATCTTCTCTGCTCTGATGTATCCGGAATCGAAGACAAAAGAACTCGACCACGTGAATTATCAGCCGCTCTTCATCTTTATCGCCGCACTGATGTTTCTTGCGATCGGCATCATGCTGCTGACAGTCAAAGAGCCGAAATGGTCGAAAGAAAATGAACTCATCGAGAAAGAGCATCCGGAATGGGATCTCACAGAGCATGGAAAAGATGACCATGCACGTCTTCCGGCAGCTGTCAGAAAATCGATGCTCTTCCTTCTCGCTTCCGTGGCACTATGGTATTTTGCCTATAATTCCCTTACCACATGGTTTACCTCTTACTGTTCAAATCTGATGGGAAAGAATCTGGGCTTTGCCTCGACCTGTTTTCTGATCACCAATATCGGAGCCATCATCTTCTTTATCCCGGCAGGTATTCTGGCATCCCGCATCGGAAGAAGAAAGACCATTCTGATCGGGACTCTCAGTTTCAGCCTGTGCTTTGTTTTCGCGTATTTCGTCACTACCCAGGCGGGCAGCAGTGCACTTTTCACCATGTATATCGATTTCTTTATCGTAGGAGCCGCCTGGGCACTGATCAATGTCAACTCGCTTCCCATGTGTGTCGAGATGTGCAGCGGCGCCGACACCGGCAAGTTTACAGGTTACTACTACACAGCCTCAATGAGCGCACAGGTCGTAACTCCTGTGCTTGCAGGCGCCCTTCTGAAGAATGTAGACTACCGTATTCTCTTCCCTTATGCAGCATTTTTTGCATTTTTGAGTTTTATCACTATGCTCTTCGTAAAGCATGGTGACAATAGGGTAGTTCCCGCCAAAGGGCTGGATGCTTTTGAAGAAATGGATATCTAACGCAAATTAGAAAAGTGTCTTGACAAAATTAAATAATATGCTTGTTTGCCTTTTTGGCAGAAAAAACGAAAAAACCCTTGACAATAGGCGCTTACACGTACATAATAACTTTGAAATAAAGCCCTGAAGGAGGCAATGAAAATGAATAAATCAGAACTTATTGATGCAGTTGCAAAGAAGACAAACATGACAAAGAAGCAGGCTGAGGCAGCTATCAACGCTACTCTCGATGCTATCGGTGATGCACTTGCTGCTAAGAAGCCGGAGAAAGTAGTTCTCGTTGGCTTCGGTACATTCGAGACAAAGAAGCGTGCAGCTCGTAAGGGCAGAAACCCGAGCACAAAGGAAGTTATCTCCATTCCTGCTTCCAAGGCTCCTGTTTTCAAGGCTGGTAAGGGTCTGAAGGACAAGGTCAACAAGAAGTAATTTTTGTTAATTAAGATCTTTTAGAGAGCTGTCTCCAATGAGGCAGCTCTTTTTTTACTTACGCTCTCCCATATTTATCCACCACTTCACTCATCGTTGCATCCAGAAGGAGCCTTAATACTGTGATCACACGTGTATTCTCCTTCAGTCTCGTACTTTTTCTTATCGCATACCGAAGATTCCTCTCAACTTGCGAAGCCGTGATATGAAACTCCGGCTGAGCCAGCGGATACAGGCTTTTAGACGCGCATTTAAGAAGTTTCGGTTCTTTATACAGCCGGAAAAGCAACACACGCAGGATCCTTGTTCCCATAAGGGTCTCCTGAAAGCCATATCTTCTGATTACAGTATCGATCGCCCTGTATGTTACCGCATCCTCATACATAGAATTCTCCGGAGATGCCTCGCGCAGCGGAAGAACTCTCTCTTTCACCTGTCCTAAGATATAATTCTTCCCTCTCCTGCCGTCAATCAGATAATGGATCTTCCCTTCCGTATCACTCAGGCCCACCAGCCCGTGACTTAAAAGCATTGCATTCACACAGTTAAGTATCGCCCGGTCATCACAGGCAATATAAAAACCGTATTCCTTCCTCTGCGTTCTGGGAGAATGTATACTTTTTTCAACAGTTCCAACTGATTTGTATTGTCTCATATATCTGCCTGCTTTCTTTTCGTTTTCCGTATTAAAGCATGCCTGTGATTTGACAAGCAATATGATATATGAGTAGTTTTGAAAACAATTTATTAAGAAGGATCTGCGTCTTTCTTTTCTTTAGAGTTTTTAGATACTTTGGAATCCTTGGAATCTTTTGTTTCTTTCGATTCCCTACTATCCTTTTCCTCCTCCGTCTCCACTAATTCCAGGGAGTATGCGTACTTAGCATAAGGAGTGTATTTTACGGTGACCTCATCTCCAACCTCGCGATCAAAAGAGAACGGATTGACATAATAAGTGGTCCCGTCGATCTTCACCTTATCTTTAAAGCTGCTCACCGACTCGATCGTCCCACTTTTCATACGATAGGAAGAACGGAGAACGGTCGTCGTATCCAGAAGGCGGGGGATGGAAAAAAGAGCAAGCTGCACAAGAAGAACGATCACCAGCACGACAGGAAGAAGGAAAAGAAATCCTTTCTTCCACCGGTTCTGCTGTGTATTCTTAACCGACCAGAGAAAAACGATCAGAAGAAGCAGACTAATAAGCAGATGTCCGCCTAAATTCGCCCAGAAATAACTCAAGATTTCTCCTCCTTCGACCTAGTATCCGGAAACTCCGTAAAGGATGTCTCCGTGACCAGTGCATCCACCTTAAGATCCCACGGATCTTTGGGAAAAGCACTGAAAATGTTTTTCTTTGCTGCAACCCCGAAGCAGACCGGCCGTTTTTCCGGATCCAGCGAACCGAAAAAACGGTCATAGTAACCCTTTCCCCGGCCCAGTCTTGTTCCTTCAAGATCAAAGGCCATCCCCGGGATAAACAGGATGTCGATCAAGGAAGGCTCCACTTTTTTCGAACCGGAACAGGGTTCCTGTATAGAAAAACTGCCTGTTTCAAACGAATCGGCCTCCCCCACCTCATAAAAAGCGATCTCCTCCCCTTCCACGCGCGGGAAACACGTTCTGATGGAGCGGGAAGAAAGCTTTTCCAGAAGCGTATCCAGACAGAGTTCTTCATCGATCGGCATATAAAGCGCGACAACGCCGGCGCTCATAACTTTATCTTGCCACTTTTGCGGCCATTTCTCAATATCCAGGATCGAAAGGCCGTGATCCCGGACAACAGATCTCCGGCGGTCACGAAGAACGCGTCTGAACAATCCTTTTGCCCGACGGGTGTTCTCACTCATGCATTATCTCCTGATGACGCTGCTTCTGACAGCATTCTCTCAAAATCATCTTCAGAGATCACTGTTACCCCGAGGGACTGGGCCTTGGTCAGTTTTGAACCTGCTGCCTCTCCTGCCAGCACAAAGGATGTATTCTTCGAAACAGAGGAAGATACTGTACCACCCTGTGCCAGGATCAGCTCAGATGCTTCATTTCTCGTGTATTTGGAAAGAGTACCTGTAAGAACGAAGATCTTGCCGGCAAATGCCGTTCCCGCAGTATCTCCTGCCTCTTCAGACATATTTACACCATAACTTCTTAGTTTCTCGATCAGTGCGAGATTACTGTCTTTACTAAAGAAATCCGCGACACACTGCGCCGTGACCATACCGAAATCAGGAAGTGCCGCAAGTTCGAGAACCGTGGCATTCTTCAGATTGTCCATACTTCCAAATGCTTTGGCAAGCGATCTTGCTGCAACAACACCGACATTCCGGATACCGAGTGCAGCGATCAGGCGGGAAAGCGGCCGGTGTTTCGATTCTTCGATCGATGCCAGAAGGTTAGATGTAGAAGACTCACCCATACGATCCAGTGCCGACAGCATGTCTTTCTTTTCCGGAAGCGCATAAATATCTGCCACATCATGGATCAGATCTGCATCCAGTAGCAGATTGATCATACCGGGGCCCATACCATCGATATTCATCGTGTCTTTTGAAGCGAAATGCATCATCGCGCGGTAGACCTGTGCGGGGCAAAGCTCATTGAGACAGTAGATATGTGCCTCTCCTTCTTTCCGATAGACCTTTTCACCACAGGCGGGGCATACTTCCGGCATATGGAATGGTTCAGCACCCTCCGGACGAAGGGCTGTATTTACAGATACGATCTCCGGGATGATCTCACCGGCTTTTCTTACGACGACCATATCACCGATACGCACATCCTTTTCACGGATAAAGTCTTCATTATTGAGCGTTGCTTTGCTGACCGTAGTTCCGGCAAGGTGCACCGGTTCCAGAATAGCAACAGGCGTAAGCTTTCCGGTTCTTCCTACGGTTACTTCCACGGAAAGAAGACGCGTCTGTTTTTCTTCCGGCGGATATTTATAGGCGATCGCCCAGCGCGGGATCTTCGCCGTTTCCCCGAGGATCTCACGAAGACTGATCTCATTCACCTTAATTACTGCGCCATCAATACCATAGCTCAGTTCTCCTCTGGACTCGCCGATACTCTCGATCGCATTCCAGATCTCTTCATCCGTCTTGCACTCGATAAAGCCCGGGCTGGCCTCAAATCCGAGATCAGAGAGAAAACGCAGTGTATCTGCGTGCGAACGAAACTCTCTTCCCCTTATCGCCTGAATATTAAATACAAAGATCGAAAGCTGGCGTTCCGCCGCGACTTTCGCATTTAACTGGCGGAGCGATCCGGCTGCAGCATTTCTAGGATTGGCAAAAGTCTTCTCCCCCTGTAGTTCTGCCTGTTCATTTACACGCAGGAAAACCTCGAAAGGCATATATACTTCACCACGGACTTCCAGATACGGGATCGACGGATCGATCGATTTCGGAAGGTTCTTGATCGTTCTGGCATTCTCTGTTATATCCTCGCCCACGAGTCCGTCCCCACGGGTAGAAGCACGGATCAGCCTTCCATTCTCATATTCAACAGAAACAGAAAGGCCGTCGATCTTTCGCTCCACAACGAAAGAAAGCCCCTCCGTTCCGACGGTATTTCTTACCCGGTTTGTAAACTCAAATACTTCCTCTTTGGAAAAGATATCGCCGAGGCTTTTCATCGGCACAGCGTGCGTTACCTTTGAAAACTTCTCGTTGACTCTTCCGCCGACATGCTTTGTCGGAGAATCCGGAGTCGCATAGATCGGATACTTTGCTTCGAGATCTTCAAGCTCACGAAGCATCGCATCATATTCGAAATCGGAGATGACCGGTGCATCGTTTTCATAATAGAGTTTATTATGTTTTTCCAGTTCCTGTCGGAGGAACTCCATTCTTTCCCATATCTCCATGATGAAAATACCTCGTTATCTTCTGATTTCTCCCTCTTTACGGCCACCGGAAAGGTAGATGACCGGAAGGATCGAAAGAATAAAAAAGAAGCCGCTCCATACCAGAAGATCCACACCCAGAAGGTTTCCGACCTTCGAGAAGATGCCGGTCTGAGGCACTGTAATAAACGGAGACAGCTTATAAAGATCCGTCTTAAGAAGACGGTACAGCGGATTCATGACACATTCATAGCACATACGGACAGGAAGCGCCATGATAAAAGCATCCGCAATATATCTCGTCCACTCCGTCTTTCTAAGAAGAATAAGCACGATCGTTCCGGCAAGAACGACTGCCACGAAGACGGACTCGATCGAGAAAGAACGTGATCTGAACACCCGAACGCAGTATACAATACATGCCAGTACCGAAAGAGAAAGAGCAATCGCTTCCGAACTCTCCATACGTCCCAGAAACAGCATCACACAAGTGATACCGATGATCACAAACAAAACTAAAACAGCAAAAGCAATCGCAGGCAAGTGCATCTTGCCCACAACTGCTTCCGTTGCCTGACTCGTAATATCTGAAATGATGCGAAACGGATATGTAAGGACAGTTCCCCAAAGAAGAAACAACAATATGGAAACAATCAATGCCCGTAAATCGCTTCGCACGGCTTTTGCCTTTCAGAATAAATTAATCTTCGAACTCGTACGGATCGTAATCAGCAAGCAGTTCCTTAAGAACGGCTACTTCCTCAGCCGTCAGAGTGATGCCCTTACCGGCACGCTCATGCTCCGGAGCCCAGTCACGGATATCCAGCTTCGGCTTACCATCATTCCAGCGGATGATGTTGACCTCACGGTTCCAGTTAGATTTACTTGTCGAAAGGATACCGATCTCCTTAACGACTTCAGACTTAATTTCTGCCATTTTTCTACTTCCTTCCTTTGTGCGGGGTCATCCTCCGGCATCCGCCGGACCCGCTCAAACTGTTTCAATCTTCATGATTATAACATATATGCTATTATATATATACTTAAAAGAACAATTCTTTCGAAAGGAAAAAGAACTGCCCGCCATGCACTTTCTTCAGGCTACTGCGACTGTCTGCGCGCTTCAAATTTCCATTCTTTATATCTTTCTTGTTCTGATTGCGCTCGGACTTCTTTTCTTCGCATTTATGGTCCTTTCCGCCGCAATGGTCAAGGTCGACCGCCGCGACATCTACCCGACAAAAAAAGACCCCAAAGATACAAAAGAGATCCGTATCGGTTTTTTCTCGGATACCCACGGTATCGGATGCCTCCGCTCCCCCAAGTGGATCGCAAAGCAGTTTATCTCTGGAAGATGCGATATCGTTTTATTCGGAGGAGACAGTGTACACCATAAAAGCGTGCACGATACAGACACAAGGATGCTTACCGAAGTTTCCGCCATTTTAAAAGAAAAGGACATAGATCTGA
>ONFC01000122.1 GCA_900317035.1 uncultured Eubacteriales bacterium | reverse complement strand
CCGATGAGTGCGAGCACGCTTATTGTCTCACCGGTCTTTACGATTCCGCCGGTCTTTCCGTTGGTAGTAGCGGGTGCAGTAGTTGTAGTAGTGGTAGGCTCTTCAGAAGGAACACTTCTCAGGGCATTTGCGACCTCGCCGCTTTCTGTGCTCTCGGATGGTTCTTCCGGATCAGTGGGAGAAGGAGCAGTTGTGGGCTCCTGCGGGGCATCCGTGGGCTCGCTTGTAGCTGAAGGCTCTGACGGTTCTGTCGGGTTCGATGGTGTTGTCGGATTACTCGGAGTAGTGGGGGCGCTCGGTGTTGTCGGAGTAGACGGAGTCGTCGGGTTACTCGGAGTCGTCGGATTGCTCGGGGTTGTAGGATTGTTCGGTGTGACTGGCGTTACCGGATTGTTCGGTGTGACCGGAGTACGATCATTACCGACATATTTGTCTGCCGAATAATGGGAGAAATCGATAACCGTTACCGGATAATCTTTCCCGTTATAAGTGACCGTGGACGGATAGGTCGACGTGGAAGTTTCCGCGAAGATCACGAAGAAAGGAGTATCATCCAGTTCATAGTCAGCAGGAGCATCTGTCTCTACAAAGAGATAGCAGGTGCCGCGTACCAGCGAGGTGAATGTCGCTTTACCGCTTCCGTCTGTCTCCTTGGTTCCGATGCTGGCCGTCGATGTAACGGTACTTCCGTTCAGCGTTGCGGAGGAAACCCGGAAGGTCGCACCCGAAAGAAGAGTAGCAGTGGAAGTGCTATCGTGCTTTACGATATTGAAAGTGGCATACCCGATGTTCGAAGAAGAACTGGCAGCGCTGTCATAGACGGTGCCCTTGATAACAGCAGTATTGTCGTTACTGTTGCTGATCACACCGGCAAGCTGACAGGTGTTTGCAGCATTGCTTTCGTTGAGTTTCTCGCCGGACTTCAGGTTGACACGTGCGCGATACTTGATCGTATATCTGGTCGAGTCATCGATCGTGATCTGGAAGGTGCGGCTTGCAGGATCAAATTTGACGGAACTTGCCTCTGCAAGCTGACCGTTCAATGTGATGGACTCCAGATCTACATCCAGCGCGGATTTCATCGTATCCGAGAGCGTCAGTTTCGTGCTGTTCGGATCAAGATCCATGGCCATCGGATTAACGATGATCGTGTACTCGGCATAAGGTGCTATCGGAGCTTCATAGGCAACATATTTCTGAATTTCGGAAGGCTTTGTATTGAGCCATCTTGCTCTTCTTGTTTCCGGATCCTCTCCCTCATAGTAGAGAGTAGCTTCATTGACGAACTCGTGCTTTTCCGTTTCCTGTCTGTCCATGTGTGTGCGGTACTCGATGTAAAGACCTTCGTTACGGCTCTTCAGCTCGGCGATGAGTTCCGGCTTGAAATCGAAGCGGATCTTGGTATTGCCGCTTTCCTCATAGATGCTATAGCTGATGTAATCTGCCATATTCAGACTGTTCCAGTGGGAATCATGGAAGAAGAAGCTTGCTTCATCAACGGAGGAATTATCCGGGATCGTGTCGATAATGTATCCGCTGCTGACCGTGCTCTTGCTGATCGGGTTCAGGAATAACTGCCAGCGGATATATCCGAGCTCGAGCTCATCGATGCCGGTCGAACGATCTATCACAGATGCGGCGCGCCATTTCTCCATGTTATATCCGGAACCGTAGATGTTTGTGGTGCGGTTTACAGGATCCGGCACCTGTGTGCTGGATACAGTAACACGATTCGGGATCGTTCCCGGATAGCCGTCCTCATAGTAATTGCCTGGGGTGTCATAGTGATTCTGAGAGATGAATTCTTCTGCCTTCTGACGGTCAAACATTTCATCTCTGACCTGTACGAGATAGTAAAGATAGACAGTCTGTCCGTCATCCATGTGATAGATCGTGCCTTTAAATGTCTGTCCGTCTCCGCCGTCGTCGGCAAAAGCACTGCAATCGTCATATTCCCTGGTGCAGTTCTTGTCGGTATAGACCTTCGGTGTGTTGTAGAGGGACATACCCGGCCACATAGTATCTGTGACCTGGATATTGGTCTGCTCTCCCGTCGCAGTAATCGGGATAAGGCAGGAATAGATATGATTTGCATTATCTTCTACATGGAATACTTTATCCACCTGAAGTTTTGATTCGGTAGGCTTTTTCCCGACAAGAAGCGTGATATCGCGAGCTCCGGTAAAAGAGATCTTGATCGGATCCGGATCCTGATTCGGGTTCGGGTCAGATTCGATAGATCCGTAGAAAGAGAGATGTCCGACACGGTCTTCCTGTGCGCAGAAATCCGGGTCTGTATAGGTGAGCGTGATGGTGTGTCCGCTGATCAGATATGTGCCCAGTTTCTTATCGCCGTTCATGATATCACCGGATTTTCCGACAAAGTCCATATTCTCCGGAAGTTCATAGGTGAAGGAATCGCCTACATTGATTTTGAAAACATCATTGTTGGGAAGTTTCCAGTCGAGCGTGCAGACGATGGTATCGCCGTAGTTGATCTGAGAGTTATCGGTAAGCTCGACGCCGCCGCTCATAAGTGAAGCGCTTAGACCATTTTCGACAAGTGCAGTAACCTCATTCAGCGGAGTAGTCGAAGCCGCATGAACGCTGGTGTTTTGAAAAAAGGGAATCGAAACGATAATAAAAATAAGCGACGTAAAAAACGCAAGAAGCCTACGATGCATGATGTCTTTTCCTCCAATGCAACCAATGATGAATCTTTCTAATGTCGTGTTTATGTCCAACCCAACGTAGTTCACGGTAACATTATCAGAAATCGCACGCACTGTAAATTATATAAACTATAGATAAATATAGGTCAAATTCTTAATATATTAGCGAAAAACCCGAGATTTCTCTCGGGTTTCGGCTTTTTCACGTGCTTTTTTTGAAAATCACCCGCCTATTTCAGGAAGCTCTTTCATCGGATCTCCCCAGGCGCCTAGATCGCGCCCGTCGGAACTTACATATCGTTCTTCGCCACCGCAGAGCACCTGCTTGACGGTTTTGTATCTTTCGATGAAAGGAACGTTCTTATCCGTGAGTTCTTCTTTCATGGTCTCGCCCACGATCTTACAAAGGAACACATCGCTTCCTTCGGCGAGATTGATTTCCTTGATGACTTGAAGCTCCATGCTGACCGGGCTTTCCACGATCGTCGGGACGTCCAGCACGACACCTTTTTCGACGGTGGGGGAGTACTGCATCTTATCTGGGTTTTCGCGCCCGGAGACAGTTCCGTAGTAGTCCGCAAGCGGAAGGAGTTCTTCTGTGACGAGGTTGGCAGAGAAAACGCCGTTTTTGCGGATGAGATCCTTCGTCATTTTCTCCGCACCGATGCAGGCCATGACGCCCAGACCTTCTCCGCCGTAATCATCTTCTGTTGTCCAGATATAGCTGAACCAGCAGAAGAGTCCGAAATCCGGAGTGCCGTCTTCCTTCCATGTGCCATAGAGGAAAAGCTGCTGCGGACAGAAGTCATTCCAGTTTCTTACTTTTATCTTTGCCATATTATTCATCCTTCCTGTTCTTCGAATTCAGTTCGGCTCCTGATTTGATCGAGCGTTCCGACTGTTCGAGGTTTTCGAGGATACGGTCCAGATAACTATCCATCTTCTGCGCCTCTTTTTCCGAGAAGCCTTGATAGAAGATCTCGTTCATCTTCTGAGAAACCTCATCGTATTTTCCTTGAAGCTTTTTTGCTTTTTTCGTCAGGACGATCAGGGACTGGCGCTTGTCAGAAGGGGAGTCTTTTCGTTCGATCAGCCCTGCTTCCTCCATGCGTCCGAGCATCGCCGTAAGTGTATTCTTCGCAAGTCCCGTCTTCTGGGAAAGCTCGACGATGGGGACCTCGTCCTTCTGCCATAAAACATAGAGGATGTGTCCCTGTGGACCGTTAAACTCTTCGATGCCCAGATCCAGAAGAAGCCTCTGAAAAACACGTGCCTGTACCTGCTTGATCTGCGATATCAGAAAACCTGTTCTTGTTTCCATAAATGCCTCCGGAGCACATATAAAACCTGATGGGAAAATAGTACCATATAGAACTAATTACCGTCAAGGTTCTATATAGAACTTTTTGAAAAGCATTGATACCTTGAAAAGTAAATACGCAGTTGTTGTAATATCTTTAGAATTTTTGATATAATGCCTAATTAGGTTAGGTATCATAGGTAACTAAGTTATCTGGAGGTTTGGGTATATGAAATGTAAGCGTTTTTTAGCGGCTTTTTTGAGCCTTTCTATGTTGGTAAGTTCGTGGTCCTTATGTGTTATGGCAGCGGACGATGAGGGACAGCCGGACCAGGCTATCGGTCTTAACGAATCAGATCCGGTGAACACCACTCTTGGTGAACTTCAGGAGGGTGTACTCTTTTCACAGGACGGCCTGGAAGGCAAGCAGACGATCGCTTTCACAGCGGAAAAAACAGCAAAGTATTCTCTGCTGGTATCAAATGCTCAGGAATACACAGTATCTATGACAGATATATATGGAACACAGGTAACGCCGGTGAAAACACAAAAAACAGATGTTGGATCTGTTTTCGACCTGAAGCTTCAAGCGGGTAAGACGTATATCTTTACTTTAGATGCGCTTCATTACACATACGCGGGACAATCTTTTTCTCTTTACATCTGCAAGACGATAGAACAGTTCCAACTGGGGAACTTTGATGTGATTCTGAAGAGGTATGAAGATAAGAGGATTCCCTTTACGCCGAATGAGAGTGGGATATACATGATTTCGCTGAAAGTCGATCAACTTGTTGACGGTACTATATACCCCAGTCTATCTATCGAAGAAGACAAACTAAGTATAGACTATGCTCGTTCTAGTGACGGTGGAAGCCAAACAGCAGTAGCATTCCTGACAGCAGGTGTTTCCTATGATGTTGTAGTCCAATGTGGTGGTGGCTATTATGATAGCTTTTTCCCGGCTCATCTGGATATCTCCAAAGACTTATCATCATTGAATGAAAATCAGAACCAGGTCTCGATTGAATCCGGTGCTACTACGAAGTGGTATTCGTTTACTCCTTCTAAATCCGGTGCTTATTTATTCTCTTCCCAGGGAGAATACAGTCCCCAGATGGATATCTATACTACTTCCGGCACGTATAGTTCTTCAGAACCGAAAGGCGAAAGCAACAACTTCGTCCATCGTGAACTCTTACGCGGAGGGGAGAAATACTTTATCAGGCTGACCATCCCGGAAACATATTCCGAAGAGGTGACGTTCCCGGTCCGTATTGAGGAATTATCTGCCTATGGAACCGGAGACCACACCATCCCTGCCGGACTGTATGAAATCGTGTATTGTCCTTTTGCCGCAGAAAAAGATGGCTATTACATTATCTCTTCCGGCACTGACCAAGTAAGACTGAGCTCCTTCCTTGACAATGGTTATGTGCCTGATTATTCTAATGCGCACTATATTTCAGCGGGTCAGATCCTGCTTCTGACTTATGCAAATGATGATGAAAACTCGGATAGAGTTACCATAAGTATCCAGCCGGTTACAGTAGAACTCGACACTGCTGAGGATACAACTCTGACGAAGCATACAGACGGTAACGCCTATGCTACCTTCACACCGGATAAAAACGGTATGTACAGATTCTCGGTCAGCTGTGAGAGCGGATTCGATAGAGTGTGCCTTTTCGATAAGAGTAAGCGCGGAGAACCGATGGCGAAGAAGAACGAGAGTGATGATCATAAGAGTTTCTCTTGTTATTTGACAGCCGGAGAGACGTACGTTCTTGATGTGAGACTCTATTCTTCTTCCTCGGAACAAGTGAAGGTAAGTGTAAAGAGCGAGTCTATTCCGACTGTCCATGAAGGAGAAAACAAGATCGCGAAAGATGCGCCGGATCGGATCTTTACGTTTGTTCCGCAGGAATCCGGTTTTTATGAATTCTATAATTATTCTTGTATGAGTATAGATGTTCGTGAAGGTGGAAATCAACTCTATTGCGGCTTTTCTGAGTCCGCCTATAATACGTATCAGATTCAAGCATTCGAAATGACTGCCGGTCGGGAATATACTGTCGAGATGTACCTGGACTGGTTTTCCGGGGATACGTTCTACCTTTATATTTCAAAAGTACCGGAGCTTACTGAAACAGACACTTCGATCAGTAAGCTCTGCGAGAAAGAATTTGCTCTCTTTACTCCTTCGGAATCAAAGATCTATGGGTTCAGATGTGCGAATGGATACGTGAATTCCTTGCGTTACCTGCCAACACCTGACAGCATTTATTATTCGAGCGCCGAAAGCTACTACAGTAACAGTACACTATGGTGTTCTACTTATGATCTTTCCATTGTCACGGAGAGAGAACTTGTGACGGGAAAAAATGAGAACGTTCTGATAGAAAATCTGCACGGATATGGCGCCCATTACACATATTATTCATTCACGCCGGAGAAGAGTGGCGTGTACAGCTTCCGCTCCGAGAATAACGGCGGGCTTTGCGCAAGTGCATGCCTCTATGAGGGGGTATCTGGAGGTGCATTACTTGGAGAGGGAAATGGTTCCTATCTTGACGGAAACATGACCATGACCGCTACGCTGGAAGCGGGCGTAACATATAGACTCTGGATGTATACGGATCAGAGTGAACAGGATGTTACTATCGACCTGATCATCGAGCAGCTGCCGGCAGGAAAGTTAGAAGGTTATTCATTAAGCCTCGACGGAACGATCGCCGTTAACCTCTATATGTCTCTTGCCGACTATGTGGTAAATAGTGACACTGCAGTCCTGAAGTACACGCGTCCGGATGGAACAGTAGTGGATTATAAGATGGATGAGGCTTCTGTCAAGACAGTGAATAATATCGACTACTATGTCTTCCATCTCCCGATCGCGGCAAAAGAGATGACAGCGGCACTTTCTGCCCGGATCGTGGACGAGGAGAACGGCATTGAGAGTGAGCAGTTTGTGTTTACAGTGCTAGACTATGCAGAAACCATTCTTCGCGAAGCGTATGACTCTTATGGCGATGTTGCGAACCAGGCATATGCAGATGCTGTTCCGCTGGTAAAAGCACTGCTGAACTATGGTGCACGTGCACAGACCTACTTCCAATACAGGATCCGTCATCTCGCGAATGATAACCTTTATATGTCGAAAGAAGATCGTAAGCTCGGCTCGCTCAGTGCGGACTCGTTACCGAAGTATGTAGAAAGTGCCGCAACAGAACAGATGCCGGATGGACTGACTTTTGAAGGTTCCAGCCTCTCGCTCGAGTCCGAGAACGCGCTTACTTTCTATTTCAAAGATGCGACCGGAAAACAGCTGACATTTACAACGGAATCCGGTGTAGAGATCGAATCCAGAATAAGTGGCGGGTACACACTTGTGAAGGTGACAGGTATCCCGGCGCACAAGCTGGATAAGAATGTGAGACTGAACGTTCGGGTTTCCGGTGATGATAGAACGTATTTCGCGGTTTATAGTCCGTTCAACTACTGCTATAATGTACTGAGCAGAGATACCACAGCGACGAGAACAGAAGAGCTGAAGGATCTCATAA
>ONFC01000198.1 GCA_900317035.1 uncultured Eubacteriales bacterium | reverse complement strand
CGTCTGAAGCGGCTCCGCCAATCCCTGCGTGAAATCACCCTGGTATAGATGAGCGCCCGGCATCTTTTCGGAAGCCAGTTCGATCATCCGTGCTGAAAAATCCTGGCCATAGATCGTACAGCCGTTTTCATACAGCTTCGTTGTAAGCGTGCCGGTGCCAAAGCCGATGTCCAAGACAACAGCGTTCGCTTTCTTCATAATGGTCTTATAGATGGTTCCCAGCACATCCTTATATCCGGCAAAGGGATATGCGTTTTCTTCATCCGATACGCCTACAGTTTTATCATATCCATCTGCCCATAAGTCGAAACCTTTATTATCAAGCATAAAGCCTCCAAATTAACTTTCACACTTTAAGACCATCCTAATTTCCGCGGCTCCGATATTTGAACTGATCAGTTCCTCTCCGGTTGGGACAAAACCACACTTCTCATAGAAGCGGATGGCTCTTTTATTCTCTTTCAACACCCAAAGACAGACTTGGGGATAATTCGTAAGCTGCTGAAGCCCTGCTTTCATCAACTGTTGTGCCACACCTTTCCCGTAATATTCTGCCAGTACATACAGGGCAAAGATCTCTCCGGTGTTCGGGGCTTCGTCACCACGATCACCATATCCGACAAAACCGATGACGCGGCCATTGTCCTTTGCAACGATAAGGTTGTCCGGCCAGCTGTAAGCCATCTTTTCGCACTTTTCAAGGGTCATGGCATCGAGATATCCCTGATCTACAAGACCCGGATAAGCCTCGTGCCAGGACTTCCAATGGACATAGGCTTTGCCTTTGATCTCATCGTCGGTTTCCATTTTCTTGAGCTCTATATTCATGTCTCTGTCTATGCGATAGTACTTGAAATCCTTGTCCTCATGAGTCAAAGTGAAGCCGACTTTTTCCAGAACATGCTGGCTCCGGGTGTTAGGCTGTATCGAATCCGCATATAAAGTCGGAATGTCAAGTTCTCGAAACACATATTGAATGGCCAGTCTTTCCGCCTGCGTTCCGATTCCCTGGTCTTTGTACCGGGCATTCTTTAAAGAAAGGCCCATGGTTGCACACTTGTGTTCTTCGATATTCTTGATGATGATTTCACCGACTATTTCATCGCCTGCCATAATCGCAAGCGGAATCCGTTTCAAATCGACCAGGCGCTGAATGTACTGATCCACCTTTTCTTTACTGTATGTATAGGCGGTGTACTTGTCTTTATCCAGATACAGATCTGGATCATTTTCATATTCCCTATAATAGCTGTGATACATCTCCGGAGTCATAGCTGTAAGCCTGATCATTTTCTCAGCCATTTTCCTAAAGCCTTTCTGCAGCCTTCAGCACCATCTCTTTATACTGTTCCTTGACTTCCGCCGGTCCGTTGATGACGACTTTTCCAGCGAAGCCGAACACCCAAGAATAGAATACTGTCCCGGGAACAACATCCGTCTCGACACGGAAGTTCTCCATGTCATAGGCATAGGTGGTGACGTCTTTACCGAACTTGTCCAGAATCGCATCCATCAGATCATTCGCGCAGATCAGATCCACGGTCGTATATTTGGTTCCGAACATCCGGAAGCTTGTCTGAAGATGCTTCTCGAAATCAAAATCTGCCGGGAAGGGAAGAGCATCCTCCTCCAGGATATCCGGACGTTTCATGATTCGGTCCAGGCGGAATGTCCCGATCTTCTTACTGTCAAACACACCGACCATATAGTAGAAATCACCGTTCCAGACCAGCTTGTGAGGGCTGAAGACCCATGGTTTCCCATCGTTGCGCAGCTTTGGCTCCTTCCGGACATCGTACTTGAAGTACAGGAAGGAGATCTTCTTTCCGGCATTGATGGCCTCGTTGATGCCGTCAATGATCAGGTAAATACTCTCATTATCATATTTGATCCGGTCCTCTGCAGAGATATTCCGTCCCAGCTGCTCCGCCTGGTTCCGGCCAGCCATCTTTGAAAGCTTGGCCACCAACTCCTCGCTTTTCTTTTTGGTGATAAACTTGGAGGATTCCACCGCATCGATCAGCAGCTTGATCTCCGCGATATCGTACTCACGGCTGATTAGGTTATAGCGCTTCTGGGAGGACATCACTTCCTGGATCTCCATGCCAAAAGAACGCAGAGCAGCTACATCGGCAGGAATCGTCTGCCGATGGGCCTTGATACCGTATTCCTTTTCGAGGATCTCCATCAGCTGAGCTGTGGTCAGATAATGATCCTCGTCAGTGCGTTCATATAGTATTTGAGCTAAATATAAAGGGCGGAGTTTTGGGTCTGTATCCATCAATTATTCCTCTTGTGTCTAAGCGACATCCGCTTTTAATGTTGGATGAAAAATCTCAAGAAGCAGTTCTTTATATAAGTCTCTCATGAAACAATCTTTTTCAGGGCTGAAGCAATCATATTGACATCATCCACTGTATTATTTTTCCCCAAAGAGATTCGAATTGTTCCCTTTGCAAGACTCTCTGGTATGCGAAGTGCCTTTAAGACATGAGAAATCTCGGTGTTCTTGCTGTCACATGCCGATCCAGTTGAGATACAGATCCCCATCAGATCCATCCGATGAAGAATTGCCTCGCCGTCCTTGCCGTCAAAAGAAAGGCTTATGATTCCCGGTAAGGTATGATCTCCACCGTTACGAGTATAAGGAATACCGCTTTCTTTCAAGGAGTCGAGTAGTCTTTTTTCGAGCTCGATGATATGCTCCTGATTTGCTTTCAGATTTTCGACATTCTTCTTCAGAGCGACCGCCATGCTGACAATCCCTGCTACGTTTTCCGTTCCTG
>ONFC01000053.1 GCA_900317035.1 uncultured Eubacteriales bacterium | reverse complement strand
AAAGTCTCTCCCGCAATGGGCATCGATAATCTAAAGGAAAGAATGGCGAACGGCGATCTGGCGGCCTCCGTCGGATGGTCCGGCGACCACATCGTTATCTGTGACCGCATCCGTGAACTCGGGAAAAGCGGCACCATCGATATGCGCTTTATCCTTCCTTCCGGCAGCAACTGGTCTGTCGATATGATGTGCATCCCCACCAATGCAAAAAACGTGAACGGTGCCCATGAATTCATCAACTATATGTATGACCCGCAGGTGGCACTTGCAAACTGTCAGGCAGTCGGGTACTCCACGCCGAACACCGCCGCCCGTGACATGCTCGATCCCAGGATCGCGAATAATCCATGCTATTATCCGGATGCGGAGACATTTGCGCAGCTCGAGGTATACTACTCTTCCGAAGAGTACGAGAGAAAGTATGAAGATATCTGGAAAGCGATCGGCGCTTCTCTCTAACGCACCATGAAATTCGAACCGATTGAAAAAAGAAACGATAAAGATAATTCGATCCTCTTTTATATGCGATCGTCTCTGGTACCGGTGCTGGCGGATCTGATCATCAGCTGTCTTATGGGCTTTCTGTATTTCGCTTCGGATATGCATACGAAAAGCGGCCGTCTTATAGGGCTTCTGGCTTTCGGTTTCTGGCTCATCTCATTTCTCGGATTTGCCATCGCGCTCGTCAGCCGCCTCAGCACACTGGTATTCGTCACCAAGTTCCGCATCTACGGACAGATCTATGCCTTCTTCCCTTCCCGCCGCCGGATCGAGATCTCGCTTGATGAGATCAAGGATGTCGAGATCCGGGCCACTATCGGAACGAAACTGTTCCACTATGCCCATCTCATTCTCTATCCGTATAACGGCAAGAAGATCATGCTCAGAAATATCCGAAACGCGGAAGAGCTCGCACTGATCATCCTAAAGCTACAGGAAAAGCTCCAGCGCACACAGCCGGATCAGAAAAACTGATAATTCCGCAACATATATAATAGCGCACAGAAAAAGTTTCTCGTGCTGGTCCTCGGCTTCGCCTGCGGAGGCACTTCGAAAGCTTTTTCATGTGCGCCTTTTTTCTGTTGCGGAATTATCTCAGGTCTTCGCTGCTATGTGCGCCGTAACTATTGCGCATGGAAAAGCACATATCGACGAGGCTTTCATGGTAGGTGATAAATTCGCCTTTTCGGATCATGCTGATGATCTCTTCCCGGGTCGCCCATTTTACTGCCTGAACTTCTTCCTGCTGAAGAGAAAGCGATGCCGGATCCAG
Source organism: uncultured Eubacteriales bacterium (assembly GCA_900317035.1). Taxonomy (GTDB): domain Bacteria; phylum Bacillota; class Clostridia; order Saccharofermentanales; family Saccharofermentanaceae; genus Scatonaster. Next base: position 16,438 of record ONFC01000053.1, on the reverse strand, counting down.
GTCCATTTCGAGCATATAGTAGTCATCGAATCCGTGCTCCCAATTGATGGTAAAGCGCGGGACCATACCGGTAAAATCAACATCCAGTCCGATTTCTTCCAGAAGCTCTCTATGTGCCGCATCCTGCGAGGTCTCCCCCGCACGGGAACAGCCGCCCACAGACAGATCCCATAGGTTTGACCAGTCGCTCTTAAACGGCTGGCGCTGCTGGATCAGCATCTTTCCTTCGGCTGGCGCTGCTGGATCAGCATCTTTCCTTCGGAATTAATAATACAGATATGCACGACCATGCGGTACTGGCCGGGCGCTGCCTTCTCACCACGCGTCACGACCTCGCCGGTCTTTATACGGTGAATATCATATACGTCCCACTGTTCTTTTGTCATAGTGAACCTCTTTGTCCGAAATGAAGGAGCGTTTCCTTTTTTAGGAAACGCTCCGTGTCGAGTCTTCTTATTTCTCGTACGGTTTAATAGTCTGGATCGTACCGTCCTCATTATACTTGAGCTCGGTGTACTTCACGCAGCGGCGGTGGTTGATGCCGTTGCTGAGCTCGCAGTCATGATAGAACAGATACCACTTGCCCTGATACTCCACGATCGAGTGGTGTGTCGTCCAGCCGATGACCGGCTCCATGATGCGTCCTCTGTATGTAAAAGGACCGTCCGGATTCTCGGATGTCGCATATACGAGGTAGTGTGTCGTACCTGTCGAATAAGAGAGGTAATAAAGACCGTTGTACTTATGCATCCACGGACCTTCGAAATATCTTCTGTCCTCATCTTCGGCAAGAAGCGGGTTACCGTTCTCATCCAGGATCTCCAGGTGCTTCGGCTCAGTCTTAAAGGACTTCATGTCATCGTTGAGCTCAGCAAACATCGGTCCGAGTGCCTTGTCTTTTCCGACCGGACGCGGTGTGTTCTCATCGAACTTACCTGTCTGCCACATCTCGAGCTGGCCGCCCCAGAGGCCGCCATAGTAGATATAGGAACGTCCGTCGTCATCTACGAGAACTGCCGGGTCGATGGAGTAGGAACCCTCGATATAGTTATCTTCCGGTGTAAAAGGACCTTCCGGCTTATCGGATACAGCCACGCCGATACGGAAGATGCCGTCCTTGTCGCGGGCCGGGAAATACAGATAGTACTTGCCATTCTTATAAGCGCAGTCCGGAGCCCACATCTGCTTGCTGACCCACGGAATATTCTTCATGTGGAGTGCTTCGCCGTTATCTACGCAGTCTGCGTCGAGATTGTCGAGAGAAAGAATGTGGTAGTCCTCCATTCTGTACTCGTCGCCATCGTCGTTATCCTCACCGTCATGCGGGATATCGTGAGACGGATAGACATAGATCTTACCGTTAAAAACATGAGCAGACGGGTCTGCTGTAAAAATATGAGTAACAAGAGGTGTTCTTTCTTTCATAATCGTACTCTCCTATGTGCAGATAAAAATATAATATCATATATTGAGAATCAAAACATCCCGAAAACGAATATTTCGAAACCGATTGCGATTCGTTTCAGAGTTTCTTTCTCAAGAAATATTTCGTGAGTTTCGGGATGCTGTTCGGACGGACGAACTCGACTTCGTATCCCAGTTTCTCATAGAAGCCCCGCGCCTGGAATTCATAGGTCGAAAGGTTGATGTTCTCTCTACCCTTCCCGCGGTATTCTTCCTCCACGGCAAGCATCAGCTTCGTTCCGACGTCCTTCCCGCGGCACTCCTTAGCCACGATCAGATCCCCGACGTGTACCTCGTTATAGTACGCACGGCCGGTGATCGCGCCGGCGATCCGGTCGCCATCCATCGCGACAAAACAGAATTCCTCATAGTTGCAGTCGATGCCGTTCTCGGTCGCATAAACTTCAAATGCTTCTCCGATAAAATCACCGATCTTATCATCGTGTTCTCTTTTTTCGATTCTAATCTCAGAACTCATGCGTTCTCCTCACATGTCTTCAAACTTGATTTCATCGACGCCGGCCTTGTATGTAAATCTCAGTTCATGAAGCTTCAGGCCGCGCTTTCCGAAGTGCAGGCGGAAGATCGAATGCTTATTCAGAAGTCCGATTTCTTTCTCCTTTGTGACTATCTCACCGTCTGTTCCGGTAAACGTAATGACGCCCATCGGAATGCTCGTGTAGTAGACTGTGATCGGCAGCTGCGCCAGCGGCGTCAGATCCGAAGAAGCTACCAGTTCACACTTGTACAGGCCGTGCTTATCGCTCGTAATACCGAAGACGAAGTCATTTCCTTCCTCTGTATTCACATTGACCTTGATGACTGGATCTTCATCGATGTTGTAGTACACGTCGACCTTGGCCTCGATCGTGTCGTCTGAGAACGGACAGTCGATATGCTTGACCGTCGGCTTATTTCCCATGACCGCATCCATCGCCGGTGTATCCATCGCAAATCGCAGGATATTGGCAGCATTTCTCTGCAGCTCGGCTCTCGTGACCAGATCGGTACGTCCTTCCTTCAGGTTTCTGAAAGTATCCGTCGCATCGAGGTCTCCACGCTCGACCGAAGAGCAGACCATATAGACATCGCACTGGGCTCTCGCCATGATCGAGTGCTCGTCCAGCGAATGGTCAAAGGGGTTTGCCGGGATCTCCTGAATGAATGCCCACCAGTCTGTCATCAGAAGACCGGTGTACTTCCACTGGTCGTGGAGAATGATCGTATTCAGTTCATAGTTCGATGTACCGAAGCAGCCGTTGATCATGTTATAGACGGACATGACGGATCTCGCTTTTCCTTCCTTGATCGCGATCTCGAAGCCCTTGAGATAGATCTCACGGAGCGCTCTCTCGGATACGATCGAATCCATGAAGCGGCGGTTCGTCTCTCTGTTATTGGCACAGAAATGCTTGATCGTCGCGGTCACGCCGTGCTTCTCGAGGCCCTTGATCTGGGCCGAAGCGATACGTCCGGATACCAGCGGATCCTCGGAGAAATACTCGAAGTTTCTGCCGTTCAGCGGATGTCTGTGGATATTGATACCGGGCCCTAAGATGACATCGACTTCATTACTTACCATCTCGATGCCGAACCAGGTAAAGAGTTCTTCGTTTAATTCCTCGTTAAAAGAACATGCCAGACACGTGCCGTTCGGGATCGCAAATGCTTTCTTGCCGCTGTCGATACGCATACCGGACGGACCGTCATCGCAGCACAGTGTCGGGACACCCATGGCCTTCAGTTCCTTCGTAATACCGCCATATGCCGCAGCCGTACCGGTCGTGACCTTCGGGCTGCCCATGCCCTCTCCGCGGATGATGAGCGAGAGATCCTCATCGGAAAGCTGTGCGATGAATTCTTCCAGCGTGTTCTTCCCGTTCTTTACGTCCGCGAGCTTGATCCCGCGGTCGCCTGTCTGCTCGATCTCCTTCGGAAGACGATCCATTCTCGTATCGAGGTGGTTTACCTTACGAAGCGGTACCGGTTCGTAGTTCCCGCCGATCGTCAGTCTGTCAAAAGCCTGTACCGGCTTAAATGCAGACTCCAGTTCCTCGAGCTTCCCTTCGGGAGCACCCATCCGGTCTTCCCGAGAAGTCTTCCGTCATCGTCAAAACCACAGTACCGGTTGGCTCCGGCGGAAAGCACAAGTTCCTGCGCCTCTCCCGGTGCCAGTTCAGATGTCTTTTTGAAGTCCACGAGCACTCTTCCCGGCATCGCGAAGCGGTCGCCCGGAGCGCCGGCAAAGAGCATCACGGTCTTCTTTCCGGGAAGTTTTCCCGTATTCGTTACGGAAGCCTTTACGGTCACTTCCGTGCCGTCTGCTTCAAAGCCCAGGATCTTCACGTCAAACTCCGTATAGGAAAGTCCGAAGCCGAACGGATAGAGGACCTTCTCCGGAGCAAATGTCGAGAAGAAACGGTATCCTACGAAGATATCCTCTGCGTAGAAGTCCTTGAATTCATCCTGGCCGAAATTCGCTGATGACGGATAATCGGAAAGTGCTTTTGCAATAGTATCCGTCAGGCTTCCCGACGGGACCGCCTTACCTGTCACGACGTTAGCGACAGCGGTACCGCCGATCATGCCGGCCTGCCATACATACAGGACCGCTGCCGGATCGTATTTCTCTACGAAGCTCATATCGATGATGTTTCCGACATTGAGAAGAACGATCGTCTTGGGGAATGCCGCGCAAACCTTCTGCAGCATCTCCTCTTCTCCATCACTTAAAAAGAAAGATCCTTTCTCCGCTGTATTGTCACGGTCTTCACCAGCTGTTCTGGCGATGACCAGGATCGCTGCGTCGTTACGCGCTGCGGCTGCTTTTACCAGATCATCGGAAAGAGGCATCTCCGGCTGAGACCAGTTTTCTTTTCCCCAGCCCATGCCCGGATCAACAGGATTCTTCTCTTCCCACTCTTTATATGTGCGGATAAGTTCCTCATCCAGGGATATATCTTTGTCCTCGGAAAGGCCTTCGAGGATCGATACGACATGCTTTACGTTAACCATGCCGCCGGAACCCGTACCGCTCTTATAGTAGTTATTCTGCATGCGTCCGAAAACCGCGACCTTTGCCCCACCATTAATAGGAAGTGCCTCCCGGTCGTTCTTCAGAAGGACCGCGCCCTCCTCTGCGATCGTGATCGCGGTCTTCGTATATTCATTCCAGTCGAGTAGATATTCAGGCATGGCACATATCCTCCGATTTTACGAACTATACAACCATTCTATACCATAGAAACGCTGGCATTTATAAACTTTTTGTCAACAATATATCGTGAACTTGTGATTACCGGGTAATAGAAAGAAAGCCACAAGATCTTTTTCCCGTGCCTGCGCAAAAAAAAGAGCTCCGGGATCGGAATCCCGAAGCTCTTTGAAATAGCTTGTTTGATCTACTTTAGGATCGAATTACTCGATGATTGTAGCAACAGTACCAGCACCAACTGTACGGCCACCCTCACGGATAGCGAACTTGAGGCCCTGCTCCATAGCGATAGGAGTGATGAGCTCAACAGTGATGGTTACGTGGTCACCAGGCATGCACATTTCTGTGCCTTCCGGAAGGTGAGCAACACCGGTAACGTCTGTTGTTCTGAAATAGAACTGCGGACGATAACCATTGAAGAAAGGCTTATGACGGCCACCTTCGTCGTGTGTCAGAACGTAAACTTGACCTGTGAACTTTGTGTGAGGTGTGATTGTACCCGGCTTAGCCAGAACCTGACCACGCTCAACTTCCTTACGGTCGATACCACGGAGGAGAGCACCGATGTTATCACCAGCCTCAGCCTGATCGAGGAGCTTGTGGAACATCTCAACACCAGTGATTGTTGTGCCCTTCGGCTCATCCTGGAGACCAACGATCTCAGCAGCGTCACCAACTTTGATGATACCACGCTCGAGACGGCCGGTAGCAACTGTACCACGACCTGTGATTGTGAATACGTCCTCAACAGGCATCAGGAACGGGAGATCTGTCGGACGAGCAGGTGTAGCGATGAACTCGTCTACAGCCTTCATGAGCTCAAGGATCGGAGCATACTCAGGAGCGTTAACATCTGTAGATGTGGACTCCAGAGCCTGCAGAGCAGAACCGCGGATGATCGGTGTATCGTCGCCCGGGAACTCATACTGGTTGAGAAGATCACGGATGTCCATCTCAACGAGCTCGAGGAGCTCTTCATCGTCAACCTGATCGCACTTGTTCATGAATACTACGATGTAAGGAACACCTACCTGACGAGCGAGCAGGATGTGCTCACGTGTCTGAGGCATCGGTCCATCAGAAGCGGATACTACGAGGATAGCACCGTCCATCTGAGCAGCACCAGTGATCATGTTCTTGATATAGTCGGCATGGCCGGGGCAGTCAACGTGAGCGTAGTGACGAGCGTCTGTCTCGTACTCAACGTGAGCGGTGTTGATCGTGATACCACGAGCTCTTTCTTCCGGAGCCTTATCGATATCGCCGTAAGCCTCATACTGTGCCTTACCCTGGAAGGACAGAACCTTCGTGATAGCAGCTGTAAGAGAAGTCTTGCCGTGGTCAACGTGACCAATGGTTCCGATGTTAACGTGCGGCTTAGTTCTTTCAAATTTTGCCTTTGCCATTTAAAATTTCCTCCTTGTTCAGCGTATCGCTGATAATTTAAAACTTTGTTCCGCTTCCGAGCGTCAGTTACATCTATTTTACTATGTTTTTCAATAATCGCAAGATGCAATTAACCCGGAAGACTCAAATCCTAAAAAATTACTTCTTAAGGATAGTTTCCATAATGTTCTTCGGTGTTTCAGCGAAGTGACCGATCTGCATTACGAAGGTACCACGACCCTGTGTTGTAGAACGGAGAGCTGTTGCATAACCGAACATGTTGGAAAGCGGTACTTCAGCCTGGATCTTCTGTGTACCGTTGAGACCTTCGATACCCTTAACGACACCACGACGGGCATTGAGGCCGCCGATAACGTCGCCCATGTAATCATCCGGAACTTCAACGTCAACACGCATGATAGGCTCGAGAAGAACAGGATCTGCCTTCTTCATACCTTCCTTGAAGCCCATAGAACCTGCGATCTTGAAGGCCATTTCGGAAGAGTCGACTTCGTGGTAGGAACCGTCTACGACAGTAACCTTGACGTCAACTACCGGATAGCCGCCGAGAACACCGCTCTGCATAGCTTCCTGTACACCTGCATCGATAGGACCGATGAATTCCTTCGGGATAGAACCACCAACGGTTGCGTTGACGAACTCATAACCCTTACCAGGCTCCTGAGGCTCGAGCTCGAGGATACAGTGACCATACTGACCGTGACCACCGGACTGACGTACGAAACGTCCTTCTGCGCGGACAGGCTTTCTGATGGTCTCTTTGTAGGAAACCTGCGGGGCACCTACGTTAGCCTCGACCTTAAACTCTCTGAAGAGACGGTCAACGATAATGTCGAGGTGAAGCTCACCCATACCGGCGATGATCGTTTGTCCTGTCTCCTGGTTTGTGAATGTACGGAATGTCGGGTCTTCTTCAGCAAGTTTCTGAAGAGCCACGATCATCTTTTCCTGAGAAGCTCTGGACTTCGGCTCGATAGCTACTTCGATAACCGGCTCCGGGAACTCCATGGACTCGAGGATGATCGGATGATCATCATCACAGAGCGTGTCACCTGTTGTTGTGTCCTTCAGACCAACTGCAGCAGCGATATCACCGGAGAATACTTCGGAGATCTCTTTTCTGTCGTTAGCGTGCATCTGGAGGATACGTCCGATACGCTCTTTCTTACCCTTTGTTGCATTGGAAACATAAGAACCTGCTTCCAGAACGCCGGAGTAAACACGGAAGAAGCAAAGCTTACCAACGAACGGGTCAGTCATGATCTTGAACGCCAGTGCAGCGAACGGGCCCTCATCGGAAGCCGGACGCTCTTCTTCCTCTTCAGTATCAGGGTTAACACCCTTGATTGCCGGAATATCCAGCGGGGATGGCATGTAGTCAACGATTGCATCCAGCATCATCTGTACGCCCTTATTTCTAAGAGATGTACCGCAGATGACCGGGATCATCTTACAGGAGCATGTAGCCTTACGCAGAGCAGCCTTCAGTTCGTCGATGGAGATCTCTTCTCCCTCTAAGAACTTCATGGTGAGTTCTTCGTCTGTCTCAGCGATCGCTTCGACCATTTCCTCACGCTTCTTGTTAACGAATTCGACCATATCAGCCGGAACCTCACGGTCCTCGTACTTCATACCATCTTCACTTACATAGACCTCAGCACGGAGAGTCATCAGGTCGATAATACCTTCGAAGTTGTCTTCCTTGCCGATCGGGATCTGAATAGCAACCGCGTTGCTCTTCAGACGGTCTTTGATCATGTCGATTACGTGGAAGAAATCCGCACCCAGGATATCCATCTTGTTGACGTATACCATACGCGGAACACCGTAATGCTCAGCCTGTCTCCAAACTGTTTCTGTCTGAGGTTCTACACCACCACGGGCGGACATTACTGTAACCGCACCGTCGAGAACACGCAGGGAACGCTCAACTTCAACTGTGAAGTCAACGTGACCGGGGGTGTCGATGATGTTGATACGGTGACCCTTCCAAGGAGCTGTTGTAGCAGCAGATGTGATCGTGATACCACGCTCCTGCTCCTGAACCATCCAGTCCATGGTAGCGGCACCTTCGTGAACCTCACCCATCTTACGGTTGATACCTGTGTAGTAGAGGATTCTTTCGGTAGTCGTTGTTTTACCAGCGTCGATGTGAGCCATGATACCGATATTTCTTGTGTTTTCGAGTGAATACTCTCTCTTGTTCATCGTGTCAATTGCTCCTTCATCAACTTACCATCTGTAATGTGCAAAAGCTCTGTTAGCTTCTGCCATCTTGTGCATTTCTTCTTTCTTCTTAAATGCACCGCCTGTGCTGTTCGAAGCATCGATCAGCTCATTGGCCAGACGATCGCTCATGGTACGCTCGGATCTCTCACGGGCATACTTTACGAGCCAACGCAGACCAAGTGTCTGACGGCGAGCCGGACGTACTTCCATCGGAACCTGGTAGTTTGCACCACCAACACGTCTGGCCTTAACTTCCAACATAGGCATAACGTTCTCAAGAGCCGCATTGAAAACTTCCATCGGCTCCTTGCCTGTGCGCTCTTTGATCAAGTCAAAAGCGTCGTAGCAAATTTTCTGTGCAACACCCTTCTTACCGTCGAGCATGATGTTGTTGATCAGCTTACTGACCTTTACATCATTGTAAAGCGGATCCGGGAGCACTTCTCTAACTGGGACATTGCCTTTTCTTGGCACTAGTCTTCCCTCCTTTTCATGATATTCAGTCTAGTACTGAAACCATAGGTACTCACGTAAAAAAATTAGTTCTTTTGGACCGTGTCAGCGCCAGTAGCATGTCCCTTATATAGACAGTGTACTGACAACTTATTCTGTCCAACCGCAGGAAATAAAGAATTACTTCTTTACCTTAGCGGCCTTCGGCTTCTTCGCACCGTACTTGGAACGGCCCTGCTGACGATTTGCAACACCGGCTGTATCCAGAGTACCGCGAACGATGTGATAACGGACACCAGGAAGGTCCTTAACACGTCCGCCACGGATCAGAACAACGGAGTGCTCCTGCAGATTGTGTCCGATTCCCGGAATATATGCAGTTACTTCGTAGCCATTCGTAAGACGTACTCTTGCAACCTTTCTCAAAGCAGAGTTCGGCTTCTTAGGAGTTACGGTCTTAACAACAGTGCAAACACCACGCTTTTGCGGGGAAGAAACGTCTGTTTCCTGCTTGCGCAAGGTATTCAGTCCGGACTGAAGAGCTTTAGAGGAAGACTTGTAGATCTTCGAAGTTCTTCCGGACTTTACCAGTTGGTTGAACGTAGGCATCAATACATCTCCTTTCATAATTGTAGTGTCTCGATAAAACGGCGCACAAAAAGAAACCCCGTTTTGTCGGGCAATTAAGTATAGCACCTGATTTTTCCTTTGTAAACAAAGAATTTTAAAATCATGGCAAAAGCGGTGCAGAGGATATAGTCTCTAAGAGAAGAGGTTGTCTCATCGCGTTTTGAGACAACCTCTTTTAGGATCTTAAACTTTATCTTATAGCTGATCAGCCAATATCATATCCAAGATCGGAAAGAACATTCTTCAGGTTCTTCTTGCAAGCCTTGTCCGGTGAAGAGTAGCAAACGAGAAGTGTCTCTTCCGCTACGATGCAGGTAATGTACCATTTGCCGGCCATTTGTCCGCCGAGGATGTCGGAATCCTCATCAAATTCACCGTCCGCTGTGAAATACCAGCTCTTCTTCTCGATATCACCATCGAAGAGCTCATCATCGTATTCTGCCTTAAGGTCGTCGTAAGATTGATTGAAGCAGGCCTTTGCATCGCCCTTGCTGTCGAACAGATAGTAAACGATATCTACGCCGTTGTTGTCCTCATCGGTATAGTATGCTTCCCAGCACTCGTCCGCATCTTCATCTTCACTCTCTTCTACCTCATAATCGGCAGCTTTCATGATCTTCTTGAATTCTTTAGCTGTGACCTTTTTCTTGCCGGAACCGCAGGCAGTCAGGGAAAGAGCCATCGCTCCAACCAGAATAACGGCAGTCAGTCTCTTCAAAATCTTCATACCAGTTCTCCTTCGTTTCTTTTAAAATGCTAACGCGCATGATGCATCCTATAAGATACATCTATAATAGGTACATTCTAACTCATATACTACTGTTATTCAATCTTTCAGTCAGAGGACAAAGATCACGATGAACATGATTATGGCTGCAACGATAAGTAACACATCCGCTGTGTCCGTCAGCATCTTTGCACGGGTTACGATCTTCTCCGGATCCTGCGCCTGTGCTCCGTTTTTCAGGGACTGGACCTTGAGGAACGCGATCATCGAAAGAACGAAGGACGGCGTGCTCATGCCGCAGCAGCATACAAGTCCGATCGCGCTTAGGATCATCACGATCATGCTGTGTATATAGATCCCGTTATACTGACTAGTAGGAGCGGTCGTCGGGCCGGTATACGTAGGCACGGGAGCAGGCGTCGGAGCGGTATACGTAGGCTGGGGATCCGCAGCCGGTGTTTCCACCGGTGTGGGTTCAGAAGCGGTATTTTTGCGGGCATTCGAGATCTTCTCTACGACCGATTCGGGCATAACCAGTCCCGCGAGCGACTCGCCGGTACTCTTCGGATGGTATCCGCCTTTACTCTTCAGATAGACTGTCTCACCGCTGGCCGCCGCAGAGTACATGACTTTTCTTTCAGAGGAAGATTCGTCTTTCGGGCTTTCTTTCGGACTCTCTTTAGAACTCTCCACCGGACTCTCCGGCGTTTCTAAAGGAGCAGCCGCCACTACGGGAGCAGCTGCCGGAGCGGGAGATGCTGTCGGATCCGGGATCGAAGACGCAGTCGGATCAGGGAAACCACCGTTTACCTCCGGGAGTCCTTCCGAAAAATCCAGTTTATCAGCAGAAAACGGAGAACCGCATGCTTCGCAGCGGTCTCCGTTCTCTTGTTGGTGCAAACAAAAACGACAGGTTTTCATAGCCTTATCCTGATCAGCCGATCGTCAGACGGTGGTGTACCTTCTTACCCTTGCGAAGGAATGCTTCGCCGTTATTGAAGTCCTTTTCGGTCAGCATGTAGTAAACATCCTCGACAGCTACGTCATTGAGGTAGATACCCTTCTGCTGGATCATTCTTCTTGCTTCACCCTTGGAAGGTGTAAGCTTCGTCTCGACCAGAAGATCGAGAAGTGACAGGCCGTCACCGGACAGGCGGTCTGCAGCAATTGCTGTTGTTGCCATGTCATCGGAACGTCCGCCCTTTTCGAAAAGATCCTCAGCCTGCTTCTTAACAGCCAGTGCGGTCTCTTCCCCGTGAACGATCTTGGTGACCTCAAATGCCAGACGCTTCTTTGCTTCGTTGATCGCAGCATCGGTAAGCTTAGCATATTCTTCGATCTCCTCGAGGGATACGAATGTCAGGAGCTTTAAGCACTTGATAACATCGGCATCCTCGACGTTTCTCCAGTACTGGTAGAAGTCGAAAGGAGTAGTCTTATTCGGATCGAGCCATACAGCACCCTTTGCGGTCTTACCCATCTTCTTTCCTTCACTGTTGGTAAGAAGTGTGAATGTCAGACCGAACGCCTCGCCCTGCTCCTTACGGCGGATCAGCTCTACGCCGCCCAGGATATTCGACCACTGGTCGTCACCGCCGAGCTCCAGCTGGCAGTTGTATTTCTGGTACAGGTACAGGAAGTCGTAGCTCTGCAGCAGCATGTAGTTGAACTCGAGGAAGGACAGGCCTCTCTCCAGGCGCTGCTTGTAGCACTCGAAAGTAAGCATGCGGTTTACGGAGAAGTGCGGTCCCACATCTCTTAAGAACTCAATATAGTTCAGCGGCAGGAGCCAGTCACCATTGTTGACGATAAGTGCTTTTCCATCGGAAAAATCGACGACTTTGCCCATCTGCTTCTTGAAGCACTCGACATTGTGGTCGATGGTCTCACGTGTCAGCATCTGACGCATATCGGATCTTCCTGTCGGGTCACCGATCATACCGGTACCGCCACCCATCAGGGCGATCGGACGGTGTCCTGCCTTCTGCATGTGGCTCATGACCATCATCTGGACGAAGTGGCCAACGTGCAGGCTGTCTGCGGTCGGGTCAAAGCCTATATAGAAGGTGACACCCGGCTTACTTAATAAATTGTAGATTTCTTCACGATGTGTGGTCTGCGCTACATAACCACGTGCCTCCAACACATCAAATACATTTTGGTACGTTTCTTCGGACATCATTATTTCCTCCTATATATTATTTGCCTTGAAATCAGGCTTGCTAATTCTACTTCTAAACAGAAGGTAAAGTCAACAACCTGGTAGTTTCATGCCGAGTTTTCAAAACGTTTACGAAACTACTCATATAAAATATTGTTTTTGCTCCGTGACCCGTCCTATTCTTTACCAAATATCTTAAAAAGGAGGCCTTCCCTATGTCTTCTCACCGAAAAGCACTTGTCCTCATTCTTTTCTTCTGGTTTCTTTCTGTGTTCCTCCATCTCTCGTCCGAGGCGGGCCGAAGCAGGGATCTCCGGGTTCAGGAAGATGCACGGGAAGATACGGTCAGAGATATGGTCGAAAGGATCCGTTCCGAGTCCGGGGAATCCCCGGAAGTATTTGTGGATCCGGATGCGCTGCCGGTCGCGGGGGAGGAGGAAAGCTATGATTGGCCGTCTGACCTTTTCGAGCCTCCAGCCGGCCCGGACAACGGCAGAACTTCCTCGGACGGCGGGGGTTCCTCTGACGGCCACAATACCTCAGATGGAAGCTCCCAGCGGCTCCGCGCATATGGGACGATCGTTATCCCTTCGATCGGGTGTGAGCTTCCGCTGTGGGACGGTGCCGGGAAGGTCGAGCTTCGCTATGGCGCCGGCCGTATGCCGGGGTCTTCAGAAGCCGGAACGCCGGGAAATCTCGTGATCTTCGGGCACCGGATGAGACGGTACGGATCGATCTTCAACCGTCTGGGCGAAGTCTGTATCGGAGACTCTATTGTCATTGAACATTCGGTGCAGGCATTCACTTACACCGTGGATGCGATCGAAACGATCGAACCCTCTTCCCTCTCTGCGTATATCGGGATGGAAAAAGAGGGTGATCCCGGATCTTGCCGTATCACCCTCATTACCTGTACGCCTATCGGCGTCGGATCTCACCGTCTGATCATCACCGGCCACCTCGCTTCCGGCGGATAGTTCAGTGCTTCGTCTCATCGATCAGTGTCACCGGCACATCGAAGAATACTTCCACCGTGTGATCAAAGGGATCAGAGACATACTCATCCTGAACGACATAGAGCTCCGGTATATAATCTTCCTTCTCGATCCAGTGTCCTTCGGCCGGATAGTTTCTGCGGAAATCGGAGTAAGGTCCCCCATCGACGATCAATCCATCACGCCCGGGTTTCACTTTGTAGCAGTTCGGCAGATTATATTGTTTCTGATTGATCGTTCCATCCAGTGCCGGACCGATAAAAGCATCGTACAGATCTCCTGCATCCTCATAAGAAATATAGACATAAATATTCGTCATGACTGCCATCGCAACATTGTGATTCTCATCATACGGGAAGTTTCCGGACTGCGAAAGAACATAACCGATCTTATAGATTTTTCCATCTTCTCTCTCATATGTGTAAAATGCGTGCGAATTACTCTCATTCGGATCGCTCCATTCCTCGGAAAGAAGCGTATATTTCATTCCCGATTGAGACGTCCCGTCATCACCGATCGAATCCGCAAAGCATATAGAGCACTTAAAAACATATCCGTCACCGGTATCCTTCACCGGATATTTCACACTATACTCCGGGATCTTCTCCATCTGATTATCTGTGATCTGACCATAGAGCGGGTTATCTTTCCAGCCTGTTACCGTGATCTCGCACTCCGGAAAAATATAAACTCCCCACGGAATATATACCCCATCTCTGTTCGGATCAGGGTCCCAAATATCATTCTGGCGATATTTATCCATGATAACTCTTTTGCCGGAGCAGATTTCCTTAAGACTCACATACTCCACCGGCTCTTCGCTCTCTGTCGGATCCGGGGCCGCCGCAGGATCGGATGTTACTTCTGTTTCGGCGCGGCTTCCGGGTTCCTCCGAAACGGACGCAGACGGGTCTGCCGGAGTAGAGCTCTCATCTGAAGTAACCGGTGCAGACTTCATATCAGATGTATCCTTCTTACCATCGCCTTCATCGGTCATCATCGCGGAGATCTTCCCGTTTCCGTTCTTTTCCGGATCATTTTTCTTATTCTGATTCCGATCCATCATCAATTTCACTATGATAGATCCCGTCAGAAGAAAGACCCCGATCCAGAGGCAGATAACGACTTTACCCACAGCGGTCGAGAAGAAAGAGGCCGATTTTCCGGCAGCTTTCCCTGCTGTTTTCCCCGCGGCAGCTGCTTTCCCGACAGCGGTTCTCCCCGCAGCGGTTTTTCCTTCAACAGCGCCCTTTTCGATGGCTGCTTTTCCGGCGGAAGCTTTTCCCGCGACAGCGCCACCTGCTGCACCACTTGAAATAATAGACACCGGGTCGAGCATCGGGATCGTGAGCCGGTTGGCTTCTTCTACGAAGAATCTCGTCAGGAACGGCATCGTCATCGCGACTTTGATCTTGTCGCCGGACTTATTCTCATACATTTCCACACCTGCCTTTATCTTGACCCGGGCATTCATCAGCCGGGTCTTCACGGTTCCCACAGGGCAGTGCATGATCTCTGCGATTGCCTCTACGGGAAGTTCGCTGAAATAATAAAGCAGGATCGTCTGATACTGGACTTCAGAAAGAGAATTCTTCAGGATCTCGCGGAAGATCTCACGATCGGACTCCCGGAGGATCAGCGTATCCGGCAGATCCTCCAGGTCCGCATCATAAGTGCTTTCTTCCGATCCGATAGAATCATCATAGGAGAGATCTCCGTGATTCTTTCTGTAAAGATCAATGGACTTCGATGCCGCGATCCTCTTCAGCCATCCGAGGAACATCCGGTCATCCGAGAGTGTGCCGATCTTCTGATAGCAGGTGATGTATGTATCCTGCATCGCATCCGCAGCATCCTCTTCGTTTCTTAATACTCCATAGCATGTTCCATAGACCAGCCGTGCCGATTTCTGATACATCTCTGCAAAAGCACTGTTATCTCCGGCTTTGATCTTTCTTGCGAGTTCCGCATACTCCTGAAATACAGTCTCGTTGTCCATTGTTTTCTCCTTCATATCTCACGTCGCCGCTTCATTATACAACCAAATGACGGACGAAATATGCCGGAGGTTCATTCGGATCTGAAAATTTTTCAAAAGATATTTTTCTCCTTTTTTCTTCCCTCACTTTCTCCTTTTTCTTCTATATTTACTTTTCAGTTCGATATACCCGATCACCAGTAGCGCAACTGCCGAGATGCCGCTGATTCCGATCGCACCGTACCCGGAGAAACGTTCTGTTTCGCCGGTTTTCATGGTGTCATAGAGTCTCGTTACGCCGAGCACTTCTTCGTTTTTCACCGTGACCGGCATAACTTCGCTGTCGTTCCTATAGCCTTTCGGAGGCTCCACCTCGAAGATCTCATACTCTCCTGCCGGAAGTCCGTAGATATACACTTTCCCGAGATCCGGGCTTTCTTTATCGTCACAGGTGTAGAGCACGGATGTTGTCTCTTGGGCGTCTTCTGTACTTAGTACATATCCGTTCATCTCCTCTTTCCAGAGAAAAGATAAGACCTGTCCATCCTTATTCTTCACGGAGATCCCGCAGTTACCGAGGAGTCCGCCATTCGTCGCGGATCTTTTCTCCGCTACCGTCTTCGTTAATCCGTCCTCGAGCTGATACTGCATCACCTTTCCTTCCTTTCCGCAGACGACCGGGACCGGTTCATCCATTACCATAAAGTTTGTCCAGTGGCCGACTGATGTCTCGACCAGATAGTACTCGCCGGGTCCGACAAGGAAACTCAGTTTCCCGTCTTTATCCGTCTTTCCTTCAGAGATGAGAATGTCGTCTTTTCCTTCTTCTCCCTTCATCCACAGCACAAAGGTGACATCGTCCATCGGTGTCTTTGTCCCGTCGCCGCAGACCTTCTCGATCCGGATCTCCGACATTCTGCTTTCATTAATGACCGCCTCTTTTACCGGAAAAACATAGGTATCCGTACTTAAGACAAATCCTTCCGGCGCCTGTAGTTCTCTGGCATAGAAAGAACCGTTTTCCGGATAGTCAGAAATTCCCGTGCACCGGCCTTTTTCATCGGAGACCAGCACCTCGATCAGTTCGTCCTTTTCTACCAGGACTTCGCCGGACGCCGACAATACCGGCTCCCCGGTATAGATCCCGAAGACCGCGCCTGCGAGTTCTTTTTCCACGGGG
>ONFC01000120.1 GCA_900317035.1 uncultured Eubacteriales bacterium | reverse complement strand
ATGACAAATCCAAATTTCATGGTAAGAAGCTCCTTCCCATTTCAACAGGACACCGGCAAAAGCACCTGTATCCTTCAAGGATTATCTAATTATACAGAATTCTGAACATTTATGCATTATCATATATGCATATTTTTATTACCGAAACTTATTAAATGCGGATCAATACCAGGAAAGTATAGTTTCGACTATAGCTTTGTCATCCATCTTCTCTTTTTCCATGAGAAGCGCACGATTTCCGGCAGTAAGAGGATGATCAGATACACCCAGGCTCTGGTAATGGCGGATATGAGACATCTCGCCTTCTTCCTCAAGAAGTGAAAGGAGATACGATCCGAAGCCTGCCTGCGCCAGACCGTCTTCGATAGTGACCACATCCGAAATGCCGGAAAGAAGTTCTTTCCACGTAGAAATATCACACGGCTTCACGCAGCGGACATCGATGACACGGGCATGGATTCCGTTTTTCTCGAGTTCATCTGCGGCAAGAAGCGCCTGCTCGCACATCACTCCGAGAGAAAGGATAGCGACATCCGAGCCTTCTCTGATCACACGGGGAGCGATACCATCAGAAGACGGAATACCGGCAAGGATCTCACTCTGACCGCCACGCGGATAGCGGACAGCGACAAGTCCTTTTGCATCATGAACTGCATATTCCAGCATGCGGTCGAGTTCTGCAAAATTGCATGGTGAAAGCATCGTCACGTTCGGCATCGAGAGCATCATGGAAATATCATAGATACCCTGATGTGTCATACCGTCGGCGCCGACAATACCGGCACGGTCCAGTGCGAGGACCACATGAAGGTTCTGAAGACATACATCATGCAGCAGCTGGTCATAAGCACGCTGCGCAAAAGTCGAGTACAGAGCCACCACAGGCACGAAGCCGTTAACCGCCATACCTGCCGCCATGGTCACGGCGTGCTCCTCGGCGATACCGACATCAAAGAAACGCAGTTTCATGTGTTTTCTGAAGTTCGCAAGGCCGGTACTGGTCATCATCGCGGCGCAGATCGCAACCACATTCTCGTATTTCTCGCCGATACGAACGACAGAGTCGGAGAAACAGTTCGTAAAGGTCTTCGTTGTAGAAGGCTGAACACCCTTTTCCTTATCAAAAGGAGAAACGCCGTGATACGACGACGGATTCTCTTCCGCAAGTTTATAGCCCTTACCCTTCTTCGTAATAATATGGATCAGCACCGGGCCGTCGATCGCCTTGGCAATACGCAGTTTCTTTCTAAGAAGCGGGATATTATGTCCGTCAAAAGGTCCGAAATACTGAAATCCGAGGTCTTCAAATATAACCGGAGTATTTCTTCTTATCAGAAGTCGGAACCAGGTCTTGATCATACGGATA
This sequence comes from uncultured Eubacteriales bacterium, assembly GCA_900317035.1. Lineage (GTDB taxonomy): Bacteria > Bacillota > Clostridia > Saccharofermentanales > Saccharofermentanaceae > Scatonaster. The sequence continues at coordinate 5,018 of ONFC01000120.1, read as the reverse complement.
AACCGTGCGATCGGTTTTCCGATCAGCGGAATATGAAGAAGGACGCGCTCGACACGGCTCTTCGCCTTAATATATTTCGTCGAAGAACGGAGATTGGCAAGTGCTCTTGAAAGGCCGCCGACGTTTTTATCGATCGACATCTGATTATCATTAAGGATGACTGTAAGATTCTCGCTGAAATGACCGGTATCATTTAGTCCTTCAAATGCCATGCCGCCCGTCATCGCGCCATCGCCGATCACCGCGATCACATGTCCGTCATCGCCTTTCAGTTTCTTGGCGCGCAGTAATCCGAGTGCCGCAGACACCGAAGTACTGCTGTGTCCCACTCCGAAAGCATCATATTCACTCTCGCTGATCTTAGGGAAGCCCGCGATGCCGCCATATTGACGGAGTGTATCGAACTTATCTTTTCTTCCGGTGAGAAGCTTATACGCGTATGCCTGATGACCGACATCCCAGACGATCTGGTCATGCGGCGGTTCAAACTCAGAAAGAAGAGCGATCGTCAGGTCAACTACACCGAGACTGGAAGCCAGATGTCCGCCGTTTTTACTTACACGGTCAACGATAAACTCACGAAGTTCATCCGCGAGCTGCTTCTTCTGTTCGGAATCGAGTTTTGCCACATCTTCCGGGCGTTTAATTGTATCGAGTATCGGTGTTGGTTTCATATCTCACTGTACCCGATTCTGCAGAACATCACTGAATTGGCGGAGCGCGGTAACGTCAAAACCGAGTTTCCCCAGATCATCCAGCGCACTATATACATCCGCATACGTGTCATCCAGCATTTTCTGCGCGCTTTTCTCGCCGAAAACAGTAACAAATGTCGATTTATTATCCCGCTCATCCTTACCGGTGCTTTTGCCGAGGACAGCGGCATCTGCCTGTACATCCAGAAGATCATCTTTGATCTGGAATCCCAGGCCCGTACCGGCAGAAAAACGGTGGATCAGGTCATAAAGTGCCTGATCCTCACCTTTTTCAGCGGCAAAAATATAGTATGGAATCAGGCAGGAAGCATTGATAAGAGCGCCCGTCTTCTTCTCATGAAGTTCACAAAGACGTCCGGTATCAATTTTCTTTCCTTCCGATGAAAGGTCGATGCTCTGACCGCCGATCATGCCGAGGATACCTGTATTCTCCGCAAAATAAGCAGCAGCTTGGGCTGTCTTTGGGTTTTTACCCACTGCCTGAAGCACCCGCTCAAACGCACGGTTCAGAAGCGCGTCTCCGGCAAGAAGTGCAAATGCCTCACCATGCGCGATATGGCAGGTAGGTTTTCCTCTTCTCAGGCAGTCGTCATCCATACACGGAAGATCATCATGAATAAGAGAATACGTGTGGACCATCTCCATCGCCACAGCAAAATCATCTGCGACTGACAGGTCAAGTTTCAGCATATCTGCGACCATGTACATAAGCACCGGACGGATCCTTTTGCCGCCGGCAAGAAGACTGTACATTGCCGCTTTCACCGTCGGGTCATCTTCGAGATCCTTCGGGAAAACATTCAGGAGAAGTCCTTCGATACGATCCTGATACTTTTTCATAAAAAACGAGATCTTCTCACTCATACTGTTTCTCCAAAAGCACTTTCTACTGCGCCATCCTGCGACAGGATACTGATCTTCTTCTCGATCGCATCCAGTTTTTCCTTGCAGAATTTCGACAGTTCCATACCACGTGAGTATAAAGCAATAGAGTCATCCAGAGAAGCCTCTCCCGACTCCAGTTTCGAAATGATCTCCTCCAGTTCGGAGACCGCCTGTTCATAGGTCATTTCAATCTTTTCACTCATTCTCTTCACCCTCTTTTGGTTCGATCGAGGAAACCACGGAACGAAGCGTTCCGTCAGAAACCGAGATCAGAACCTCGTCCTTTATATTAACACATTTTATAGAGTCCACGGTTTTTCCTGACGGATCCGTCACCCGGGAATACCCGCGAAGAAGCACCTTCATCGGATCAAGAGCGCCTAACTTCGCCAGATCCGTAGTAAAAACACCTTTTTTCTTTTCAAAAGAAGCGGTCATTTTTTCTTTTAGCTTTGAAGATAGAACATCGCATCTCTGCATCTCTTTTTCGACACGGAACTTGGGGGCCATAAGCGCACGGTGTTTGGTCAGGCTGTCCCACTGATGTCTCTTCGATTTCATATAGTTGCTCATCGCCAGAGCCAATTTTCCGCCGGAAACATCCAGACGCGAAAGGATCTCCTCTTTATTCGGCATAACAAGTTCTGCCGCGGCAGATGGCGTCGGCGCACGAAGATCCGCGCAGAAATCACAGATCGTATAGTCCGTCTCATGTCCGACAGCAGAAATAACGGGTGTTTCCGCATCATATATGGCGCGCCCGAGCGCTTCATCATTAAAGCACCAGAGATCCTCCATAGATCCGCCGCCACGCGCGATAATGATCACATCGATATCTTCACGGGCATCAAGAAGTTTCAGTCCCTTGATCAATTCAGAAGAGGCTTCTTTTCCCTGCACTGCGGATGGCGCGATCAAAAGATCATAATTCGGGAACCTTCTGTTCAGCACATTGATAATGTCCTGAATAACAGCACCTTTCGGAGAGGTCACAACTCCGATGCGCTTGGGAAGATACGGGATCGGCTTTTTGTGGGCATCGTCAAAGAGCCCCTCTTTTGCCATTCTTTCCTTACGAAGCTCAAACTCCTTAAAGAGTTCGCCAAGTCCGTCCTCCTGCATAAAGGACACATATACCTGGAACTTGCCATCGACTGCATAGATCCCGGCTCGGCCGTAAATACGCACTTTCATACCATTTTCCGGAACAAAATCGATATGGGAAAAGTTCCCTTTGAACATGACGCAGGAAACAGAGCTGCTCTCATCCTTCAGCTGGAAATAAGCATGTCCCGATGGATATCGCTTATATCCGGAGATCTCGCCTTTGACACATAACTGACAAAGCACACTGTCAGAGTTCAACAGTGTGCTCACATATGCATTCAGTTCCGAAACGGAAATAGCAGTCTGTTCCATTATTTTTCCAGGGTACTGCCGACCTTACCCAAAATAGCGTTGATATAACTCTTGGATTCTTCCGAGCTGTATTTCTTGGCAAGTACGACCGCCTCATTAATAGAAACACTTACCGGAATATCCGAGACATGGAGCATTTCATATACAGCAATACGGAGAAGCATAACATCCACCTTCGGAAGACGGCTCTGTTTCCAGTCTTTCAGATACTTCGAATACTCCGCATCGAGCTCGTCCTTCTTCTCAAAAACGCCATCCGTGATCTCGTTAAAGTACGGCAGATCTTCTTCATCAAGCGGATGTACTTCGAGGTACAGTGCTTTTTGCTCAGAAACAGGTTCCTGTCTGAAATTCAACTGATATAAAAATGCGAAAGCCGCTTCACGTGCTTCTCTTCTACTCATCTAAACCTCCCGGGCGGAAGGATCTTATCCATCCAGTCCTTTATTTTATCTCTATCCGAGAAAAGCAATGCACCAACTACATAGCCGATCACAGTAAGAATGATAATAAACATAGTCTTAAGAAAGCCGAAGATCACCAAAAACAGCGCGAAGAAAAACGCGATACCGGCGCCGATCTTGCCGGAATTCTTGTCTTTCAGCATATTAAAGAATTTGACGAACAGGGCTCTCATGAATTAACGTTCCACCTTCGCAACGACAGGCTCAACACGGCTGACCTTTACGGAAACACTTTCAACGGTGATACCGGTATAACGCTCAATATCCTTCTTGATACGCTCCTGAACCTTACCCATGGTGGAAGGAACTTCAACATTGGAATAAAGAACAGCAGAAAGATAGACACGGATCGCATTATTCTTAGCGGAGGAAACACGTGCGCGTGCTGCTTTGATACCGACCTGAGCACTCTTTGCCGAGTTCAGGGCGATGCTCTCGATCGCATCAACACCGATCTCGACATATCCGATTTCTGTCTGGCGGATACGGGTCTTGCTCAGTCTTCCGTTCAAAAGGCAATATGTTACCGTAATGATGCAGGAGATCAGTATCAGAAGAAGAACTGCAAGATAGATATACTTTTTAACCGGATCCGTAACGATATTGGACAGCGGAGAAAGGAGATCTGCAAAAATACCGTCATCTGCCAGTGCATAAAGAAGAAGCAATGACAATATCGCAAGGATCGTCGAATAAACGATCAGGACAAAACGAACGAGACGATTCATGAACTCTTTTCCTCCCTTAACACCACGCCGCAAACATGGACATTTACTGATTCCACAACAAGGCCGGTGAACTTTTCGACATCTTCTTTGACACGTTCCTGAATAGACCACGCTACCTCAGGAATAATCATACCATAATAAACGATCGGATAGACTGTAACAGATACAAAACCTTCCTCATTCTCGGAAAACTCTACCCGAACGCCTTTACCTTCGTGAACAAATCCCAAAGACTCCTTCAGGATCACCGGAACAGAGGCCGTAAGACGAGCAACGCCCTCTGCACGCAGGGCGGCTTCTGCTGCATACTGTGCAACAAAGCCCTGCGACATCGAGCGTTCGCCTTTAATTGATTCCGATACGAGATTCTCACCCATCTTCGGCAGTTCCCTTCTCGAAAATAATCAGAACGTGGAATTATGCACGTTCGAGATATTCACCTGTACGTGTATCAACACGGATGATCTCATTCTGGTTTACAAAGAGCGGAACCTTAACGGTAGCACCTGTCTCCAGTGTAGCGATCTTAGTAGCGTTGTTTGTCGTATCACCACGAACACCAGGCTCGCACTCAGTGATCTCAAGCTCAACAACGATCGGAAGCTCAACGCCGAAGATCTCACCCTTGTAGGAAAGGACCTTACAGATCATCTCTTCCTTAAGGAAACGGATGTTATCGCCGATGTTCTCCTTAGAGATCGGACGCTGCTCATATGTTTCCTGATCCATGAAGTAGTACAGATCGCCATCAGCGTAGATATACTGCATGTCGTTTCTCTCCAGCTGAGCCTGCTCGAACTTTTCGT
>ONFC01000116.1 GCA_900317035.1 uncultured Eubacteriales bacterium | reverse complement strand
GCTGCCATTGCAAGAGCCATAGCACTTACCATAACGATAGCAGCAACTTTTTTCATTGTTGTTTTCATACTGATTATCTCCTTATTACTCTAGTCATTTTGGTGCATTTTCATATGTCATGTACCAAAATGAATGATAGTCTTGTCTAACTTGCGTGTCAATTAAATCTGATAGTATTCTATTTTTTTTACACAAATTCGTGACAGTTGTTTTCAAATTTTCAGAGAATTGCCGAATTGAAAAGAAGGAGCCGGTTTCTTTGGAGCCGGCTCCTTCTGATTCTAAGTGTTTTAAGGGAATTACTCTTCCTTTAAGATGCGTACCGGCTCAAGTTTGCTGATGGATCTGGAATTCAGGAAACTTGTGACAGTGGCGCAGGTCAGGATGATTGCTGCAGTTACGAGGAACCATAGAGGATTCATCGTGAGATTTGACTTCGCGATGCCGAAAGAGGAAAGGCCGATGGACATCATCGTGTCATTCAGAAGGATCTGAAGGACGAATCCGGCAAGTACACCGATGACCACGATCGGAAGAGTGCTCATGATCATTCTCCGGATCAGTTCGCCGGAGGTGTAGCCGATGGCCTTACTGACACCAAGCTCAGATCTTTCTCTGATGATCTGGGATCTTGTCAGGAGGATCTCGGTTAAGATGACGACGAAGCATGTCAGGGCGATGAAGATAAAGCAGATAGCACTCATTGCCATAACCAGAGTATCAATCGTGGATCCGATGAGATCATCCACTAAGAGGAAAGAGTCCATAGGATATCTGGCATTCCACTCTCTCTGGAAATCTTTTAGGTTGACCCCGTCATTAAGATAGATCATACAGGTGGAAAACTTGTGTTCAGGGTTGAATCTTTTTGCGCCTTCTGATGTCATCAGGGCTTTATTTCCCATGTTATTGATCTTCTGGTCGATGCCGCAGACTGTATAAGATACAGGTTCACCGGTCTTTACAGTCATTACGGTGACGATATCGCCGATTTTAACGTCGAGCTTATCTTTGTTGACAGTGGTCAGTACGATCTCATTTTCATTCTGGGGCAGGTGACCGTCAAGAAGAAATTCATACTGAAGTGCTTCCAGGTCATCATAGACATCAACGCCCAGAGACACATTCTTGGTGGCAGACTTAACTTCCACATTCATATATCCGCTCTGAAGAAGCGTACGCTCGACACGGGGATCATTTTGAAGTTCAGACACTACTTCCGGATGGATCGAACAGTCACACTGGACGTCTGCCGCCTCAAATCCGACCAGCTTCAGAAGATGCTCCTGATTCAGTGCGAAGTTCTGATAGATCGTGAATCCCTGCAGGCTGGCAAATGTCAGAAGCGCGATGATCAGGGCAATAAAGATGCTCTTCTTCGGCCTGCCGAAGATCTGTTTTCCGGAAAGCGCGAGATTCATCGGAAGAGAACTTCGATCCAGCGCGAAGCGGTTCTTCTTAAAGTTGTGATTGGAGATGCCGGAGCGCAAAGACTCAAGGACAGTCAGTTTCTTATAGCTTCTGGACGCGATGAGAGTTCCGAGAAATACCAGAACCGGAATACCGATCAGTGTCGAAAGAAGAGCCGGGATACATACACCGGAGAATCCGGAAAGACCCATCAGCATACCTTCGATAGAGTTAAGCGGTGTGGTGATCAGAAATCCCGTTACCAAAGCCAGGATCGTCGCAATCACACAGATCAGCATTTCTTCCAGGATACAGGCTCTCCTGAGTTCTTTTGCCGTATAGCCGTTAGCCTGGAGAAGACCGATATTCTGGATGTTCAGTTCGATGAAGTTTTTGATCGAGAAGTACATGATGATCACGGCCAGTCCGACCAGAACAAAGGTGAAAAGAAGTACGATCGCTGATGCGATATTGGCGGTGGAAAGTGTTGCCATTTCCATCAGCGGACGGGCAACAGTAGCAGGAGTAGTCATTCCGTCAAACAGATGCTGCACTTCCTTGTCGTAGGCATCGATATCCGTACCTTCTTTCACTTTACAGTTGATGAATGTTCCGACGAGCTCCGGATTTATAGTAGAAGCGATCTCTCCGAAAACATTGTGGCTGATGAGACAATAATACCCGGTTACGTTCATGGCAGTGGCAAAATAAAGATGCTCGAGATAGCCCTTGACTATGAAAGCATGATCTGTACCACCGGTAAGGATGTGGAAAGACTCACCGGTCTTGAAGGTTCCCTTGAGAAAGTACGGAAGGACGATCTCGTCGTCTTTCAGATCCTGATACTCTTTCGGAAAAGCATTCAGATAAGTCGGGTGACTGCTATCTGCAAGGAAGAACTGATAGGATACAGCATCTTCCTGCGTCTTGTTTCCGTAGTAAAAATCGCCTACATAATTAACGATCGGGATCGAATCAACCAGCTGTGTCTCCGGAAGGCTTTCGATCTTTTTGATCGCCCCCTCAAGATCCTTATCGATCTCAGTCGTGCTAAAGATCATAAGATCAGATACATGATACTTCTCATCGGCTTCTTTGATAGCTCCGTTTCCGGAGAGCATCAGGGAAAGGCTGGAAAAGAGAAGGAGTGCAGCCAGATAGATCAGGACAAAGAGGATCGCGACCTCGCCTTTATGCTTCTTGAGATTATGTTTTGCAATGAAATAATGTGAATACATATCTTACCACCCCATGTTCGAAAGAAATGTCCGAAGTGCTGCGTGACGTTCTTTGTCCGGACCGCTATATGGTGTCAGCTCGATCTCGTCACAGATCACACCGTCGCGAAGATAAAGAATGCGGTTCCCGCGCTCGGCGGCTGCGATGGTGTGAGTGACCATGACGATGCTCTGACCTTTATGATTCATCCCGGTAAGGACATCCAGAACGGCATTTGTGTTCTGGGAGTTCAGAGCGCCTGTCGGTTCATCCGCGAAGAGAACTTCCGGCTCATTGATGACGGATCTGACGAGAGCGACTCTCTGCTGCTCGCCGCCACTTAGCTGGTTCGGAAATTTGCCGTAACTCTTCTCATCAAGACCGACCTGGGAAAGAAGTTTCTTGGCTTTCTCGGCGAGTTCTTTTCTATTCTTATGCTTCAGAAGACCGCTGACCATGATGTTATCAAGAACGCTCATCGTGTCGTTAAGGTAGTTCTGCTGGAAAACGAATCCGCAGTGATTTCTTCTGAAAAGAGCGAGCTTGTCGTTATTATATCTGGAGATCTCTTCACCGCCGTATGAGATCGAGCCGAGGCTCGGACGGTCCATGCCGGAGAGGGCATACATCAGGGTCGATTTGCCGGCGCCGGAGTCGCCCATGATGACCGTGAAGTCTCCCTTTCTGATCTGGATATTTAAGTTCTTCAGCACATGCTGCTGGATCGAATCGTTACTGAAGGTCTTGCAGAGGTCCTTGGCCTCGAGGATCACTTCTTTAGTATTGAGTGATCTTACATCCTGCATAGCTGTGTCATTTTTCTGAATGGTTGTCTGCATTTTCGTATCTCCTTTATGGACGATGTGTTTTTCAGATCATTTTGCCGGCGCGTCCACCGTGTTCCTTTTCAATCTTACGATTCTAGTGTAGAACATCCTTCCTTTGAATGCTTTACACAAATCTTGTGCAATTCTTAACTGATTCTTACACGAAGAAAAATGCTATTTGTTTCGTTGTATAATATAGAAGTAACTTTTGAGATACGGGGATGAAGGAATGATTAAGATCGACCTGCATATGCATTCGACAGTTTCGGACGGCACGGACCGGCCGGAGGAGATCCTGGAAAAGGTAAGGGAAGCGGAACTTTCGGTATTCTCTGTCTCCGATCATGATGCAATCAAGTGCAGTACCATCATCCCGGGCCTTCTGAAAAGCGGGGATCCGGAATTCATAACGGGTGTCGAGTTCTCCTGTAAAGATGAGGAAGGGAAATACCATATCCTGGGATACGGATATGATCCGGAGGCGGAATCTATCCGCAAGGTCGTAGAGACCGGCCATAACTATCGTATGGATACTGTCAGAAGAAGATTGAAGTTCCTTTCCGAAAAATGGAATATCCGTTTCCCGGAGGAAGAGGTCAGGAATCTTCTTGCGCTGGATAATCCGGGGAAGCCTCATATCGGAAACCTAATGGTGAAGTGCGGTTTTGTCTCTTCCAGAAAGCAGGCTTTTGAAGAATATATCAATAAGATCCCGAACGCGGAAAAATATGTGCACCCGAAGGATGCGATCCAGGGGATCTTAGGCGCCGGCGGCATCCCGGTGCTGGCACATCCTTTCTTCGGGAGCGGCAGCTCGCGTATACCGGTCGATAACCTAAGGGAAAGAGTTGAGCGTCTTTCGGGATACGGACTGCTGGGCATCGAAGCGTTTTATTCGGACTTTGATGATGACCAGATCCGGGAAGCGCTAAAGATCGCACAGGATCTCCGGCTGTATGTTACAGCGGGCAGCGACTACCATGGCGGAAATAAGAAGATCCCGCTCGGAGAAACAGGGATGGAAAGATTCTTTTCCGGAAAAGAGATACGTGATGATCTTCCGGAAGTTTCCGGACTTAGAAGATTTCTTTCGGATGTCCGGAAGATCCGGGCATCCTGAAGGATAAAAGGAGAAGAAGAGAGATGAATTATAATTGTCTGATCATCGACGATGAGGTCGAACTTACGAAGATGACGAAAGAGTACTTCGAGATGTTCGGGGTGACCTGCGCGGTCGCATCCGACTCGGAAACGTGCCTTTCTTTTCTGAAAGAAAATACGGCCGACATCTTCCTTCTGGACATTAACCTCGGAAATGAAAGCGGCTTTGCCCTCTGTAAGACTCTCCGCGAGACCTACGACACGCCGATCCTCTTTATCAGCGCACGCCAGAGCGATGACGACGTGCTCGTCGCGCTGAATATCGGCGGCGACGACTATATAAAGAAACCATATACATTATCTGTTCTCCTGGCAAAGGTGAAAGTGCAGCTCAAGCGGCTGGAGAGCATGCGTTCCGCCACTTCCGCAAAAGCACCGGAGACAAGTGCTTTTGCCATCGACGAGGCGACCATGAGCGCGATTGTCGAAGGAAGATCTATCCCGCTGAAAGCAAAGGAATTCCAGCTCCTTTCATGCCTTTATACGAACAGGAATACGATCGTGACGAAAGAAAAACTCTTCGCCGAAGTCTGGGGCGACTCGTTCTATACAGATGGAACTCTCAATGTGCACATCCGAAGGCTTCGGGAAAAGATAGAAGAAGATCCGAACTCCCCGAAGTGGATCAAGACCATCTGGGGCACCGGCTATAAACTGGAGATCCCGTCATGAAGATACGTGTCATTGCCATCGCATATATCATCATACTGGTGCTGACCGGTGCTTTTCTATTAAGAAGGATCGAGAAGCGCAGGGGATATGAGATCGATATGCTCGATCTGAATACCCGCGCCTATAATATCACTCAGGAACTTTCCGCGGGAGGAGCTCCCGACGACCTGGAGTCCAGATATAACTGCAGTATCGTACTTATCTCGGAGGATACCTATGATGCCGAGAATAATCTGTTCATCCGCGAAGGATATTCTGTCTTTGATTATAAAGAGGCAGATGCGATCCGCGGAAAGATCGCATTTGCAGCGAGGGAAGAAGAGTATGAAAGCAGAAGAAATAATGAGAAGATGATCCTTCTTCTGATCCTTTCCGGTGCGCTCCTCCTCGGGCTCGGACTCCTCTTTGTCGTGTGGTATCTTTTCGTGCGTCCGTTCTCGGATCTGAAAGTGTTTGCAGAACATGTCTCGAAAGGAAATCTTGACGTACCTCTGAAGATGCGGAAACGGAACTACTTCGGAGCGTTTACCGAGTCTTTTGACCGCATGAGAGAAGAACTGAAGAGGGCTTCCGACCGGGAAAACGAAGCGAACCGCAGTAAAAAAGAACTTGTTGCCGAGCTGTCCCATGACATTAAGACGCCGGTCGCGACGATCAAGGCGACCTGCGAAGTGATGGAAGTCAAGTATAAAGATCCGGATGTCCTGGAGAAAGTGGAGGTCATCAAGGCAAAAGCCAACTCCGTGGACCAGCTGATCGATAATATGTTTAAAGCGACCCTCGAGGATCTCGAGGAACTGAAGGTCGAACCGGCGGAAGAAAGCTCGAGGATCCTCTCGGACATGATATCCGAGCTCCGGTTCTACGGGACAGTCGAGACGAAGAATGAAGTGCCCGAGTGCCTGATCCTCGCGGATAAGCTCCGCCTCGAGCAGGTCATCGATAATATCGCCGGCAACTCCTTTAAGTATGCCGGAACGCCTCTGGAGATCGAGTTTTCCTCGCAGGATGGGGAAGTTCATGTTCTTTTCATGGATAGAGGACCCGGTGTGCCGGAGGAGGAGATTTCTCTTCTGACCTCGAAGTTTTATAGAGGTTCGGTATCTTCCGGGAAAGACGGATCCGGACTGGGCCTTTATCTGGCGTCGATCTTTATGGAGCGCATGGGCGGCGGCCTTGAAGTAAGAAACAGAGACGGCGGCGGTTTTGTCGTGGAGATCGTTCTTAAGAAAGTGTAACGGAAGAAGCGCCGGACAGGGCGCTTCTTTTTTAGTGCTTTTACGGATGTGACTTTAGTCATATCTGAAATCGTGTCTTTTTTCACTTATCCGGTTGAAGAGGAATTGATATGCTGTTACCAG
>ONFC01000115.1 GCA_900317035.1 uncultured Eubacteriales bacterium | reverse complement strand
CAATAACTTTCCAATTAGCGAACTGATCGTGCACCCCAGAATACGAACTGACTTCTACAAAGGCGATATCCGGAAGGAATTCTTCTCTTATGCGCTGGAGCATGCGAAGTGTCCACTCGTGTATAACGGGAATATCTTTAGCCGCGCGGACTACAACGCGTTGAGAGAAACGTTCGGATGCGATTCCGGCGCGCCGGCCATGTCGGGGCAAGCTGGGGTGCCGGCCATGTCGGGGCAAGCTGGGGTTCCGGCCATGTCGTGCAGCGCGCTCGATCCGATCATGTTAGGCCGGGGCCTGGTGTCCGACCCAGAGCTGGCGGGCAGACTTAAGAGCGCAAGTGCAGACGCGAACGGGACAAGTGCTTTTGCAGCGGAAACAGACTACGCAAAACTCCGAAGATTCCACGACACGCTTTACCACGAGTACCAGAAAGTCCTGTCACCGGACATCAACGTCCTCCACAAGATGCGCGAACTGTGGACATACTGGCAAGTTCTTTTCGATGGGAAAGAACGCGAGATCAAGCGCCTAATGAAAGCAAAGAAATACGAAGACTACGAGGACGTCGTGTATCATCGGATCTTCTCCTGAAAACGTCGTGTATCACACGATCTTCTCCCTAAAAACAGCGATTCTTTATATATACGCGCGCAATATGACATAAATGTAATCTTGTCCCTCATTTTTTGTCCTATAATATGTTGCGGACAACAATGGAAATGTAGGGAGATTAATAAAATTGCTACGCAATATACTTGAGTACCTGGAACGTGACGCGGCCGAGTTCCCGGACAAGACCGCGCTGGTCGATGAGACCTCAACATACACTTATTCAGAATTTTCAGATTTAGCCCGACGGGTCGGCTCCGCACTCGCGGGAAAGCTTTCCGGAACCAGAAAACCGATCGCCGTTCTGATGGAAAAGAACGCACATACACTGATCACTTTCATGGGGATCGTGTACGCCGGCTGTTTCTATGTCCAGCTGAATCCCGACTTTCCCGAGAGCCGTCTGACCACGATACAGAACTTGCTCGATGCACCCTTTATCGTGACAAATAATGAGCATCTAGAAACTGCAGAGAAACTGGTCCCGAGAGACCGCATCCTTCTCGTTTCCGATCTTCTTCAGGAAAAAGAAGACGAGAAACTTCTTTCTTCGATCAGGAAAACCGCCATCGATACAGACCCGCTTTATGCGAACTTCACCTCCGGTTCTACGGGCGTTCCGAAGGGCGTCGTCGTCGGTCACAGAAGCGTGCTCGACTTTATCGAAGTCTTCGCGCCGATGTTCGGTATCGGATCTGACGATGTGATCGCGAACCAGGCACCTTTTGACTTCGATGTTTCCGTCAAAGATATCTACTCCGCGCTAAAGACCGGTGCGACCCTCGTTATCGTACCGAAGAGACTTTTCTCTCAGCCCGTCGCACTCTTAGACTTCATCTGTGACCACAAGATCACGACCATGATCTGGGCAGTGTCCGCACTCTGCCTGATCACCACCTGTCACGGACTTGACTACAAAACTCCGGAAACCGTAAAGCGGGTTCTTTTCAGCGGGGAAGTCATGCCGCTCAAGCACCTGAACGACTGGATGACGCACCTGCCCGAGGCGGAGTTCGTCAACCTATACGGACCAACGGAGATCACATGTAACTGCACCTATCACAGAATCAGCCGCGACCGCGATTATTCCGACGGCATCCCGATCGGTATTCCGTTTCCGAACGAGCACGTCTTTCTTCTCGACGAAAAAGACCGCCTGATCACGGAACCGGATGTCACCGGTGAGATCTGCGTGCGGGGTTCTGCCCTGGCGCTCGGTTATTTCCGCAATCCCGAGCAGACCGCCAAGGCTTTTCCGAACGACCCGCTGAATAGCTGGTACCCGGAGACGATCTACCGGACAGGCGATCTGGGAAGATATGCCGCGGATGGCGAAGAGCTCTACTTCTGCGGGCGTAAGGACTTTCAGATCAAGTATATGGGCCACCGTATCGAGATCGAGGAGATCGAGCGTGCGATCTCTTCGGTGCCGGGCATCGTGCGCTGCTGCGTCATCTTCGACGAACAGAAGCAGCGTCTCTACGGCTTCTACGCCGGCGGCATGGATAAGAAGGAACTGCACGAGGAGCTTTCGAAGACCCTCCCCGTCTACTTCATCCCGGGCATTCTAAAACAGGTCGAGGAATTCCCGCTCACCAAGAACGGTAAGATCGATCGAAAAGCACTGTTGGAAAGGAGATCCCGTAAATGACGACGGAGCAGATCCTTTCCCTTACTGAAAAAGAACCCACCCCGCTATATGTCTTTGATCTCGGCGAGCTTTCCCGCCGTATCGCTTACTTAAAAAGCGTGCTCCCCGAAAAGACCGAGCTCTGCTATGCGGTGAAGGCAAATACATTCATCATTCAAAAAGCAGCGGAACTCGTGGACTATCTCGAGATCTGCTCTCCCGGCGAATACCGGATCTGTGAAGCACTCTCCGTCCCGCATGAAAAATACGTCATCTCGGGCGTCAATAAGCAGGCCGGTTTCATCGAAGAACTCGTCGCGGAAAAATCCCCGATCGCCGTTTTTACTGCGGAGTCGAAGAATCAGTTTTTCCTTCTGCGTGACGCGGCACGGGGAAGAAAGCTCCCGGTACTTCTTCGTCTTACAAGCGGCACGCAGTTCGGCCTGGATGAAGCGGATCTTTTCGAAGTTATCCGCGACTATAAAGATGATCCGTATATCGATATCTGCGGTATCCAGTATTTCTCAGGCACGCAGAAAAATTCACTTAAGAAACTCAAGCGCGAGCTCGACTATGTCGACCGCATCATCCGCGATCTGAAAGAGCAGTTTTCCTTCGAGACGAGAAAACTCGAGTACGGCACCGGATTCCCTGTCAGTTACTTCGAGGGAGAGAGCTTCGATGAAGACACATTCATGAAAGAGTTCTCCGCACTTCTTTCCGGAATGGAATTTAAAGGAACGATCACGCTCGAGGTCGGGCGCAGCATCGCAGCGAGCTGCGGCACCTATCTGACGAAAGTTGTCGATACGAAGATCAACTGCGGCGAGCGCTATGCGATCGTCGATGGCGGCATGAACCAGATCGTTTACTACGGTCAGTTCATGGCGATGAAACACCCGAAGATCCGGCTTCTGCCGGCACCCGGAAAGACGGAAGATCCGGCGGAAAAAGACAGTTCAGAGTCCTCTTTCGAAACAGATGATTCTAGCGAAAACGATGCCGGTACATCTGACTGGAACATCTGCGGTTCGCTGTGTACGATCAACGATTTTCTGGTGAAAAAATATCCGTTCCCGGATCTTAATCCCGGCGACATACTGGCATTCGAATCGGCCGGTGCATACTGCCCGACAGAGGGCATCGCGCTGTTCTTAAGCCGCGAACTGCCGGGCGTATATCTGCTTCATGAGACAAGTGCTTTTCACAAGGTAAGGGAACAGATCCCGACAGAGAGATTCAATTCACCTGTTCCTATTGAGTGAACCGTCTCTCATAAAAAAGAGTGATTCGCGGTTCATGACAATCGAGCGGAAATCCGCCCGGGAATCGGAACTGCGCACGAAATAAAGTTAGTAAGAATAAGGAGAAAGAAAACATGGACGAAAGATTATTGGAGATTTTGGAAGACATTCAGCCTGAGGCCGACTACGAGACGTGCACGACACTGATCGACGATCACTACCTCAATTCCCTGGCGATCATCTCGCTGGTGGCCGAGCTGGAGGAGGAATTCGACATCACGATCCCGACTGTCGAGATCATCCCCGAGAACTTCAATTCCGCTGAAGCGATGTGGAACATGATCACACGTCTTCAGGAGGAAGGCTGAAGATGTTCACCATCGAGACCTATTTTTCGTTACAATTTTTACTGTTTTTAACTGCAACGATCCTGCTTTACGAGATCCTTCCGCAGCGCGGAAGAAGACTGATACTGCTCCTGTCGAGCTATGTCTTTTTCTACTCGATCAGCAGAAAGCTCGTGCTGTACCTGATCATGTCGACTTTTTCGATCCACCACTTCGGACTGTGGCTCGCCGATTCGCAAAACGAATGCAAGACCGCCCTTGCCGGGATCGATAAGAAGGACCGCGACAAAAAGAAAGAGATCAATGCCCTTTACCTGAAAAAACAGCGCCGGATCATGGCGTTTGCCGTGCTTCTTCACATCGGGGTCCTTCTCGTACTGAAGTACTCCGGGTTCGCTATAACTAACCTCAACAGTTTTTTCCATCTGGTAAAAGCACCTCTCCACATCCGCATGCGGAGATTCTGGGTACCGATCGGCATTTCCTTCTATACGCTTCAGGCTGTATCTTATCTCTTCGATGTATACCGCCAGAAGATCTCCGCGGACAGGAGCCTCCTGCGTCTGGCGATGTTCATGAGTTTCTTCCCGCAGATCATGGAAGGCCCGATATGCCGCTATTCCGACACTTCCGAAGAGCTCTGGAATGCAAAGCGCATCGAGTACAGTAATTTCATCGCAGGATTGCAGCGCATCCTATACGGTCTCATGAAAAAGATCGTGGTGGTCGACCGTATCGATCCGCTCGTAAAAGAAGTCTTCGCGAATTACGGGGCCTATGACGGACTGCTCATCGCCGTGGCTGCGATCTTCTACACGATCGAGCTCTACTGCGACTTCTCCGGCACCATGGATCTGGTCATCGGAACCGCACAGATCTTCGGCGTCGACATGCCGGAAAACTTCAAGCGTCCTTTCTTCTCCCGCTCGATCTCCGAGTTCTGGAAAAGATGGCACGTCACGCTGGGTACATTTTTCAAAGACTACGTTTTCTTCCCACTCTCGATGTCCAAGCCCCTCAAGAAGCTGACATCCAAAGCGCGGAAAAAACTCGGAAATCACTTCGGCCCGCTGCTCGCAGGTGCGATCGCGCTCTTTACTGTGTGGCTCTTCAACGGACTTTGGCACGGCGCCGGATGGAACTACATCTTCTTCGGTATGTTCCACTTCACGCTGATCCTTATGGGAAGTGCATTTGAGCCGCTCTTCGTCAAGATAACGCAGAAACTGCACATCAAGAGGACCAGTAAACCGTACAAGTGCTTTCAGATTATAAGAACGAGCATCCTGGTCGTCATCGGCGAACTCTTCTTCCGCGCCGAAGGCATCAGGACGGGACTTAAGATGTTTTCGAGGATCTTCACGAAGTTCTCTATCAGTTCCGTAAAAAGCGGCAAGATCTTCGAGCTAGGCCTGGACCGCGCGGACTTCATCATCATCGGCGTCACCGTCCTTCTCATCTTCGTCATCAGCGTCCTTCAGGAAAGAGGCGTGCATATCCGCGAGTCCATCGGCAAGAGAAATCTCGCCGTGCAGTTCGCCTTCTACTACGCGCTTATTATGTTCATCATCGTCTTCGGGGCATACGGCCAGGGCTACTTCCCGGTGGACCCGATGTATGCGGTATTCTGAGGCCGGGCGGAAAGCCGGAGCGGGAAAACCCGATTCGGCAAGCCCGACGCAGAAAGCCGGCACAGAAGCCCGGCAATACGGGCGATGCTCAAACGCAAATTTGATTATGTAATTGAGGTATGAAATGAAATATCTGAAACGCATATTACACGCTGTTCTTTTCTTCGCAGGACTTTACTGCCTGCTACTATTATCGTCGCAGTTTTTTCTGCCGAAAAATAACACGGAAGAGGCCGGCATGGAGGACCTGACGGCGAATGGTTTTCTCGCGGAAAAAGAAAACTCGATAGATGTGCTTTTCCTGGGGGACAGCGAAGTGCATCGCTCCGTCATCCCGATGCAGATCTGGAAAGAAACCGGCATCACCTCTTATGACTGCAGCAGCGACCGTCAGGTCTTAAGCTACTCCTTTAGTCTTCTCAAGCGTGCAGTAGACCGTCAGAAACCGAAGATCGTTTTCCTCGAGACCGACGCGGTATACCGTGAGCACTCTCCCATGGTCGCCCTGTATAACGAAGTCAGTGAACTCTTCCCTATCTTCCGCTACCATGACCGATGGAAAAAAATGTCCAGACACGATCTCACGCTCTCCGCAAAACGCACCTGGAGACACTATAACAAAGGCTATAAATACGCGATAAAAGGCGATCCGAGCACAAACAAGAACTACATCGTCCCGACCGACGAAAAGGAAGACATCCCGAAGATCAACATCATGTACACCAAGATGATCAAGGATTACTGCGACTCCATCGGCGCGAAGTTCGTCCTTCTGAGTACGCCGAGCACGATCAACTGGAACTATAAGCAGCACAACGGCCTGAAGCAGTTCGCGGAAGAACTCGGCTGCGATTACATCGACATGAACCTCATGCCGAACGAGGTCCCGATCGACTGGGACATCGACACCTTTGATAAGGGCAACCATCTAAACTATAGGGGTGCCGTCAAGGTCACAAACTACCTCACCAAGTACATCACTGAAACAGGACTCTGCAAGAGCCACAAAGGTGATCCTGAGTACGCACAGTGGGACGAGGATTACAAGCAATTCGAAGAACAGGTAAACGCGAACTAACCGCAAGAGCTATGCTCCGGCGGTTAGTTCGGCAAACCATTTACGGCGGTTAGTTCGGCAAACCATTTATATTCATTCGATTAGAATGTTGGGTGCACTCATTTAGAACTTTGAGTGCACTTTTTTAGAATTTTGAGTGCACGGTGCGGCGGACAACTTCGAGCTGCTGCTCGTGGGTGAGCGTCGTGAAGTTGACTGCGTAGCCGGAGACACGGATCGTCAGCTGCGGGTACTTTTCCGGATGATCCATCGCATCGAGCAAGGTCTTTCTCAAGATAACATTGACGTTGATGTGATGACCGCCATCGGTGAAATAACCGTCGAGCAGATTGCACAGATTCTCCTTCTGCTCATCCTCCGACTTACCGAGGGTAGTCGGCAGAATCGAGAATGTGTAGGAGATACCATCTTCACTATAATCGTACTGCAGGTTCGCAACGGATCTCATCGATGCAACTGCACCGGATCTGTCTCTGCCGTGCATCGGGTTAGCGCCCGGAGCGAACGGCTCGCCGCCCTTTCTTCCGTCCGGTGTGGAACCGGTCTTCTTACCATAAACA
>ONFC01000181.1 GCA_900317035.1 uncultured Eubacteriales bacterium | reverse complement strand
TTGCTGATATTCGCGGAGCCGGCGATCTCTTCGAGCGTGATCGTCCGCTGGTAGTTGTCTGAAATGAAGTGCATCATGTTCTTAAAGGTCTGCATCCGTGCGTCCGGCGCTTCTTCCGGTCCGAGAACGCCGATAATCTCCGATCTTTTGATCACGAGATCCCAGATCTGGTAGAACTGCTTCGTGACCTCGAAGGCGCAGTGGCGGATCGGCGGAAGGGTGTGCATGAGGCGGGACACTTCTTCCGTCATCTCATCGATGTCGCGGAAACGGAGATATGGAAGATCCTTATTCTCGGTGATCGGACGGATCGCCTGCATCTCGACCGCGACGGAAGCATTGAGGATGCCGGGGTGCGCGATGAAGATGATGTATCTGGCGCCGACATCGTCGATACACATACTGTAGTGGATCTGGTTACTGTTGACGAAGATCGTGTCGCCTTCTTCGAGCATGATGGTCTTGCCGTTGACGGAGTAAGCCATCTTGCCCTGCGTGACCGTGCACATCTCGATGTCCTCGTGAAAATGCGGCACCCTCTCCCAGGTGACATTCGGCTTGACCCAGCCTTCGAAAATATAGGAAGGGAACTGCGGATCGTCGTAGTTTACGATCTCCGAACCATCCTCTCTCTTTACGATCAGACCCATGATGTCGCGATTCATACCATACCTCGATTCTTAAGGCGGAGAACCGGTCCCCGCCGGCAGGTGCTTTTGCAGAAAAATAAATAACCTGCTTATATTGTAAATTTATACACGTAGTATAATCTCTATCTAATCTTCCAAAGAATTATAACAATCTAACAAAGTATTAGAAGATAGTTATAAAATATCGCTAGATTTCGTATAGAAAAGCACTTTCCCTTACAATATACTTGCAATTGTAAAGAAAAGCAACCCCTAACGCGGGGCGGGTATTCCTCCGAAACGATAAGCATCCTCTTACCGGCTCCCGCCCCCGCGCAACCCTCGTTCTGATGACACGTTTTCAGATGATTGGGAAAAGGAAAGAACTATATACCTGTTATGAAAGGAAGAAAAATGGAAAACGCAATTGTAATGAAGAATGTTTGCAAGGACTTCAAGATCCTGAACCGTCACGAAGGCCTGAAGGGCAGCATCCGCGATCTTTTCTCGCGGGACTATAAGACGATCTCCGCAGTAAAAGACGTTTCCCTTGAAATCGCAAAAGGCGAGATCATCGGATACCTGGGGCCAAACGGCGCAGGCAAATCTACGACCATCAAGATGATGACCGGTGTCCTCGAGCCGACATCCGGCGAGATCATGGTGAACGGCCGCGTGCCGTATAAGGATCGGACAGCGAACTCCGAGCACATCGGTGTCGTATTCGGACAGAGGAGCCAGCTGTGGTGGTCGCTTCCCCTGATCGAGTCGTTCAAGCTCCTGCGTGATATTTATATGGTATCTAAAGAAGATTATGAGAACATGCTCGCGCTCTACCGTTCGCTCGTCGATATCGAGCCGATTCTCCATAAGCCGGTCCGTCAGATGTCTCTCGGACAGAGAACACTGAGCGATATCCTCGCAGCATTTCTGCACAACCCGGACATCGTATTCCTCGATGAGCCGACGATCGGTCTCGACGTCGCGATGAAGTCGAAGATCAGAGATCTCATCAAGGGACTGAACCAGCAGAAGGGAACGACCGTTATTCTGACCACTCACGATATGGGCGACGTCGATGCACTCTGCAAGAGGATCGTCATCATCGATAAAGGAATGAAGATCTACGACAACGACATCGATCACCTGAAGACCTACTTCGGATCGTACCGTACGCTCCGCATGAGGCTTTCCGACGACACATGGGAGGAGCGCGTGATCGATGAGTCAAAAGAAGACGTCATGGACGTCATTATGAAGAAGCAGAAGGAATGTAAGATCAAGGACATCCAGCTGCAGGAGATCTCGACCGAAGAAGTCATCAAGAAGATCTACGGCGGAGAAGAAGCTTCTTCGGATGCCTCTGCAAAAGCACTTGTACCGGCAGCTTCAGATGAGGAAGAAGGAGGCGCGAAATGAACTTAAGAAAAAGACTTGCGCTGACGCGTGCAGGCATCATGGAGTCTCTCCAGTACCGCCTCGGCACAGCCGTCACGCTCTTTGCAAATCTTATATATCTCGTGCTCGTGTACTTCCTCTGGAAAGCGATCTACGATTCCGCCGGCACGGATGTCGTTAACGGCATGACTTTTACCGACACGATGATCTACCTGATCCTCGCGACAGCTCTTTTTAATTTCCTCGAGATGTTCGTCGTATGGGATATGAGCCGGTCGATCCAGTCGGGAAAGATCATCCTCGATCTTCTGAAACCGATGAAGTTCAGAAGCTATACGTTCTGGAGCTACAGCGGCTCGCACGTGGTGCTCTTTACACTGACATTCATACCGACATTTATCGTCGTTATGATCGTCACGCACGGCGCGATCCCGATGGGCATCAATCTTCTGTACTTTGCGGTCGCAACAGTGATCGCACTGGTCGTGAACTTCAGCATGGAAATGATCGTTGCGACGATCTGTCTTTATACGGAATCGACCTGGGGCATCAACATCGTGAAAGAAACTATCGTCCTCCTTCTTTCCGGTGCTTCGATCCCCCTGGCATTCTTCCCGGACGGGTTTAAAACGGTCGTTGATTATCTTCCGTTCCGCGCGGTCTATGATATCCCGCTCACGATCCTTCTTGAAAAGAACGGAGCGGACACGATCGAAGGCGTCCTTCCGATGTTCGGACTGCAGCTTGCATGGGCCCTGATCCTGACTGTCGCAGGTACACTTTTCTGGAACCATGCCGTGAAAAAGATCACGGTAAACGGTGGCTAACTAAAGAAAAAAGAAGAGATGAATGAAGTGATCGTTTCTTAGATCACAGATGAAGAAAGAGAGAATAAAAGATGAATGAAAGTGCTTTTGGAAATGAAGTAAAAAAGCGCAGAAGAGGCTTCGGATTTTACGCGAGGATCTACAGGAAGATCCTCGTGCAGGATCTAAAAAGCAAGATGAGCTACCGCGCGGATTTTATCATCTCGACGATCGGCATGATCATGACGAACTTAAGTGGTTTTGTGACGTTCCTGATCCTGTTTAAAAACTTCCCGTCGATCAACGGATGGGACTACCATCACATGCTGTTCCTCTATGGTTTTTCCTTGATCGCGCTGACGCCGGTGCAGTGCTTCTTCGACAATAACTGGAACCTCAGATTCCAGGTGCAGAGCGGTGACTTTATCAAGTACTGCTTCCGCCCGATCAATGTGTTCTTCTATTTCATGTCGGAAGTTCTTTATCAAGTACTGCTTCCGCCCGATCAATGTGTTCTTCTATTTCATGTCGGAAGTTTTCGATGTAAAAGGACTTGGCCAGTTTGCTTTCGGTATCGGTACGCTGGTGTATGCGTGGGTGCACATCGGTATCCCGGTCACGCCTCTGGTGATACTGAAACTGATCCTGTTTCTTATCACTGCATCGCTATTCATGATCGCGATCATGAACGCTGCCGCAGCGACATGTTTCTGGATCGTCGGATCAGGATACGTCATGGTCATCATGTTCCGTTTCAAGGACTTCGCCAAGTACCCGTCGAACATCTTCCACGGTGTATTTAGGATCCTGTTCACGTTCGTGATCCCGATCGCATTTGTCGCATACTACCCGAGCCTTTCGATCCTTGAAGCGGACAGCGTGCCGGTGCTCACATGGTGCGCCCCTGCACTCGGTGTATTGTTCTTCTACCTGAGCTACAAGTTCTGGATGCTCGGAGTAAGAAAATACGACTTCACCGGTTCCTAATACTGAAGAAAAAGACTTCTAGTGCTGTACTTCGTAGGCACGTCGAAGTCTTTTTCTTCAGTTGCAAATATACATAAA
>ONFC01000114.1 GCA_900317035.1 uncultured Eubacteriales bacterium | reverse complement strand
ACTGGTAGGGATCGAAGTCAGGATCGTCTCTGAGAGCTACACCAGCGGAACGAGTTATCTTGATGGAGAGATCCCGGATGTGGCATACTATGACAGGAATCGGAGGATCCGGAGAGGTCTGTTCAGAAGCAACACCGGCATTTGCATTAACGCGGATGTAAATGCGGCGTACCAGATAATCAAGCTGGGAAGCATTCGTGAGGTCCGGATAAAGGAAAGAGAACAGATCACCAAACTGAAAGTAGCCTGAATTAGATCAGGTAGAGGCATCAGGCTAATGCCATTAAAGTGCTGGTATGGTCTTCCTTTATCAGCGGTTTATAAATCTCAACTACAGAGTTGAAAATAGCCATCACGAATAACTACAATCCCCGGATATGAACTCCAGGTTGCGATGGATACGGACTACTCGGAATCGTGAAATAGAATGGTGAATAAGGAAAAGCCCCCGAAGCAGATCCGCTTCGAAGGCTTTTTTCTCATTAAAGTTTCTTCGTATCCCGCAAGTGCTTCTTGATCTTGGTGAAAGTCTTTTCGCTGATATCATGCTCGATGCGGCAGGCGTCTTCAGCAGCGGTTTTTTCATCAACTCCGAGATACATCAGCGCTTCCGTCAGCACACGGTGGCGCTCGTAAATCTTCTTAGCGATTTTGGAGCCTTCCTCGGTAAGGTGGATCGCTCCGTCCTCATCGACAACGATGAAACCTTTGTTTTTCAGGATCCCGACCGCACGGCTGACGCTGGGTTTGCTTAAGTCCATTTCGCGTGCAATATCGATGGAGCGCACATTTCCGTTACGCTTTTTCAAAATCAGGATCGTCTCGAGATAATCTTCACCGGATTCATAAAGTCCATTCATATGATGTGTACTCCTTTGTATGCAATTGAACGTCTGTTTTCATTCTGTCATTCTCTTCCTTTGAAGTCAAGGATAATTCATTTTTATCCAAAAGTGCCTGAAGCGTTTTCACGGTTTCAGGCACTTCGGGTAGATAGATATTTTGAAGGATTACTTGCTTTTTATGCGGAGAGCGCGGATCCGAGCTTCTTGCAGGAATCTGTTGCTCCGTCATCCGGTGATTCATTGCAGATCACGCCTTCGGAAACGAGCTCCGCGCCGGCATTCTTGACGCGCTCTTCCCAGTTTCTCATCCATTCGCCGTCGCCCCATCCGTAGGATCCGAACAGGCCGACTTTCTTTCCGGAGAGTACGCCTGCGCCTTCTACTTCAGTGAACATCGGGTCAAATTCCGACTCTTCTAATACCTCCGCACCCATGGCCGGGCATCCGAATGCAAATGCATCGAATTCCGCTGCTTTGGAGGAGTTAAATTCAGAAGCGGAGAAGAGTGTGGTTTCCGCGCCGGCTTCTTTTGCGCCGCTTTCGACAGCTCCAGCCATTGCTTCGGTGTTTCCTGTTCCGCTCCAGTAAATGATTGCGATCTTGCTCATATAGTTATTCCTTTCTCGTTGTTACTTATTTACAGACCCGGCATGCTCCCGGGGGACTGTCTTTCTTATCGGTGCCGTTTATGATGCGACGGCGAGCTGCTCCAGTGATGCGCCGGAATTTAGCCTTTTTCTGTAGCTCTTCGTGCATTGCTCATACTTCTCAAAAAGCACTTGTGCCTTTTCCGGTTCGTGATAGACCTTCCAGCACCCGCCCACGCAGGACCGGCAGCGGCTTTTGCAGTGCGGGTTTTCGATGAATCCGCGCACATCTTCCGGCGGGTATCCCAGGAAAAGCCCGATCTCATGCGGGAAAGATGGTTCTTTCCGAACGCGCTGGATCAGACGGACGAGACACCGGGACGGATGAGAAGAGGTGTATCCGAGTTCTTTAAGAAGAGAAGAACACTTTCTGTCACCGAGGTCTCTCTTCAGATAACACGGCCGGTACAAATAAAGAAGAGAATACCCGTATGTGGTCTTCAGAGGAAGAAGCAGAAGCCCCTTGCCATAGAAGATCCGGTTGATCCTCTGAACTTCATGCAGGACACGTTCGGGATCTTCGCCGTGTATGGAAAACAGACTTCCTGTTTTTATTCCGGCCAGAGTGGGTGAGCACTGATCGACCAGATAACGTTCCAGCATGAATACCTCTCCTTTAAAACAGATTCCGAGCTCGAAAATAATCCGCTCGCTGTGTCGTGGATTGCTTTAGGGTTAGCAAATGCTAACTAAACGACATTAAGAATATACCAATCAAAAAGAGTGATGTCAATACTCAAATTAAAGCCTTTGAAGATTTTTGAAAAATGAGTGTTGACATGTGATAAAACATCTGATAATATCATTAACAGTTAGCGAAAGCTAACTGGTTTTGTGTTCTATGTCATACTTATACCGGTCCGGGGGTTCCTGATATTTTTCTTGCAGAAGACCAACTCCCCTTTCGCACTTCTCCTTGAAATGCCCCGGACAGGAAGTTGCCGTTA
This sequence comes from uncultured Eubacteriales bacterium, assembly GCA_900317035.1. Lineage (GTDB taxonomy): Bacteria > Bacillota > Clostridia > Saccharofermentanales > Saccharofermentanaceae > Scatonaster. The sequence goes on along the minus strand of ONFC01000114.1, from coordinate 4,482 downwards.
AGAAATGCTGTTTAGCGAGAACAGCAGAAGGCAATCTTTAGGTATAATCCTTTAAAGGGCGGCAACAGTACCTCGTTGCCGCCCTTGTCTTTTCTAATTATTTAGCGATTAAAGTGCTTTTCGATATGTGTTCCTAATCTTTATTCGATGCCTTTCAGTGTCTCGACCATATCGAGCTTTTTGATCCGCTTGTTGAACATGTAGCTCACAAGTACCGAAACGATCATGACGAACAGTCCCGAGATCAGGTAAACCGGAAGTCCTGCCGAGACAGGGTAGTCCATACTGTCTCCGTTACTGTCGAACATATACTGGAGCATAACGGTTCCGAACGGGGCTCCGATGAATACGCCGACGATGGATAGCCACAGATTCTGAAGAGAAAGAAGCTTACGGATCTTTTTCGTGGTGAAGCCCAGTACTTTCAGCGTGGCGAACTCCTTCACTCTTTCGTGGAAAGACAGGTTTCCGCAGTTATAGAGCACCACGATCGGAAGTACGGTCGCGAATGCCACGAAAACGAAGAGCATGGCGTAGATCATTTCCATCATGATGTCAAAGCTCTCTTTCAGGTCCTTGTCATCGTGAACCGCGAGGATCCCGGGCAGATCTTCCAAAGCTACCTCTTGGGAAGAAGTATAGAGGATATTCGGAAGATAGGCCGCACCGGTTTCTTCGTAGTCATTGCGGAGCATGGTCACACCGGAGAAGTTCGGGTGACGGTTGATAAGACCGACTTTTGCCTCGTACCAGGTGTTTTTCTCATAGAGGTGCCAGAAGATGATATCTCCTTCGTGAATATCCAAAGAACGTGCCAGCTTCATGGTGATAGCGCAGGTGCCCGGAGCCAGTTTTTCAAGATCACGGTTTTTATCGGTAAGACGATAGTAGTCTGCACCTTCCGTAACCATCAGCGAAGTGGTCTTTTTCTTCGAAGAATCCGCATGCTGCTTCTTGGCGATCTCGATCGCGGAAGTCTGGATCAGTTCCCCGCCATATTCTTTCTTATACTTTTCTGCCAGCTCCGTGGTGACATCGTCGGAAAAATCGATCTCGTTTTTAAAGTTCTGGAGCTTGTCGAATGTCCAGGACGATGCATCCTGGATCGTCGTGATCGAGGCCATGGCCGCCACCATGATCATCATACCGGCAGCCGTTCCGAAGACACCCATAAAGGAGCGGAGCTTGCTTCTGGTAATATCTCTCAGATTATACTGGGTCGAGAACCCGAACTTATTCCAGAAAGGAAGCTTCTCCAGAACAGTGGTTTTACCGGATTTCGGCGCGGCCGGGCGAAGACTTTCCGCCGGATGGACATTCATGACTTTTCTGCAGCTGAGATAGGTGGCCAGCGTGCAGCAAGAAACGATCAGAATGACTACCAGAAGGAAAGACGCATCCATTTCCACTGTCCAGCCGGGGATCAGATACCAGGAGCGGAAGATCATGGCGATCCCTTCACCGAAGAGATAGGTGCCGACAAAAAGTCCGACGATCGAACCGAGAAGAGAAACGATGAAGCTGTAACTCAGGTAGTGAAGAATGATCTTTCTTTTCTTCATGCCCAGTGCCCGAAGCGTACCGATCTGGGTGCGCTGGTTGGCGATCATACGGTTCATGGTCGTCATAATGACCAGTAAAGCGATCGCCAGAAAAACGACCGGGAAAGTAATGGCGAACTGGTCATGCTGGGCAAGTTCGTCCTTCATGATGCGGATGCCGGGCATATCGTCACGGTCGCAGAGCACGGCATAGTTCCCGTGAAGTGCTTCATCCAGTGAGGACTCTAAAGATTTTACGTCGCTTCGGTTTGTAGTGAAGATCAGTTCGTTAAAGGGAATGCCACTGGGGATCGCACGGAAGTATTCGCTTAACCCGGAAACAGGCATGTAGATCACGGCGATATTCTTTGCAACGATATCCAGATCCTTATCTGCCTTGAGATACTGATACTCCGGAGAGACGATGGTGCCTTCGATCTTTTTCGTCACGATTCTGCCATAGGCAGAAAAGGAAAAAGCATCGCCAACCTTCAGATCCCATTCTTTTGCGAATGATTCGGAGATCCAGATACCGTCTTCTGAGGAAAGATCCAGTTCCTTACCGGTAACATAATAGGGCTTGGAAACCAGATCCTCTTCGAGGCCATAGACCTCCAGCTGGGCCTGATCAAAGCCTTCTGCGGTTGCCGTGAAGTGAAGACGTCTCTGCGCAGAAGTGATGTCAGGAAGTGCTTTTACCGAAGAAAGATCTTCCGGGGAAAAGCCTTCACTGAAGATCCAGCCGTCCGCACAATTCGTCGCCTCGCGCAGATCCTCCAGCTTGTTATAGGCGCTGATATTACTTGCCTTCATGCAGGCAAAGAGCGACACGGCCAGAAAGGAGAGGATAAAGAGAGAAAGGAACTGGCCGAGGTTCTTTCTGATCTCTCTTGTCATTTTACGTACAAGCATTACCATTCCACCTCCCGGATCGGAACCGGACATTCGTTGATGCGGATCTCACGGATCTTGCCGTTTTTCATGCGGATGACTTTATCTGCACATTTGGCGATATCGGCATTATGAGTAACCAGAATAACCGTCTTTCCCTGTTTACGGGAAAGGTCGGAAAGAAGTTCCAGAACGATCACGCCGGTCTCGGAATCAAGAGCACCTGTCGGTTCGTCTCCGAGGATGATCTTCGGATCTTTGGCCAGAGCTCTTGCGATCGAGACACGCTGCTGCTCACCGCCGGACATCTGCGACGGAAACTTCTTCGCGTGATCGGAAAGTCCCACCGCGCGGAGCATCTCCATAGGATCAGGACCGGACTTGACGATGTTCTTCACCAGCGACACATTCTCGATGGCGGTCAGGGAAGGGAGGAGATTATAAAACTGGAAGATAAAACCGATGGTGCCGGCACGATATTCCGACAGCTCTTTATCGTTCATCTTCGAGACCTCCTGGCCGGCCACCGTGATGGTGCCGGAGGTCGGTGTATCCATTCCGCCCAGCATATTCAGGACTGTGGATTTTCCTGCGCCGGACTGCCCGAGTATGACGACGAATTCACCTTCATCGATGGTAAAGTTGACATCGTTATTGGCCAGCTGGATCGCTTCGCCCTGGCCGTATTGTTTCATGACATTTTTAAATTCGACGATCGTGTTTCCCATTTTTCTCGTCTCCTGTGTATGTAATATATAAGAATAGTGGTAAGTCTTTGCTAACCATCCTCATTCTACGACCGCCTTGAAAACAGGTCAATACAAAAATTGAGAAATGTCTCAACTTTGTACAAAGTGAATAAAAATGGGCTATGGTTTATTGTGAAAATTGAGAAAAGTCTCAATATTTGCTTGCAACATATCAAATATGTGTTTTAATGAATATGGGTAGTTATCTGATAGATAAGGAGAGGTCGTCTCATGGCGAAGGAAAAGCCGGAAAAGAAGAATACGCCGAAGAACGCGGCAAAGAAGAGTGATGCTGTATCTAAAAAGAACTGTGCCGCGGACAAGAAAACATCCAAGAAGGCATCGACTGCGGCAAAGCCTATGGCGGTGCCGAAGCAGAAACGCTCCATTGAGACGCGCCTGAAGATCTTAAGCGTCGGCGGGGATTTGATCCTTCAGAAGGGCTACCACAACATCACGGCCGATGACATTGCCAAAGCGGCAGGTCTCTCCACCGGGATCGTCTACCACTATTTCCGGGACAAGAAAGATATCCTGATCCAGGCTCTTCAAATGACAGCAGATCAGCTGATGGGAGATGTCACCCGTTTCTACCACGAAGCCGAAAAGGGAGAAAAAGGTCTCGAGTTCGATACTTTTGCCGAGAAAACATTAGACTACTTACTGGAATATCACCAACGGAATTGGGCGGTGCACGAAGAGCTGGAAGCTCTATATCACACGGATGCGGATATCGCCGAAGTGGCCGACGGCTTCTGGCAGAACATGTATGAGAAGATGGAGCAGGTGTTCCTCCTGAAGGGCGCCAATCCGGAAAAAAGCGCCGAGAACGATCTTCGGGTGATATAGCCGCTCATTTCTTTTTCTTAGGTAGAGGGAGCTCCGGATACATGGCTTCCAGAAGTTCCCGCAGAAACTCCTTATTCTCCACGTCGTCCACAAGAAGCATTTCTTTTGCTCCCTCATAAGGAAGCTCCAGTTCCGCATCCGGCATCATCTCCTGCGAAGACTTCGTCACCTTCACAAGGAAACGGTCATCGTAGATGCCGCCGACGATCTTACCGCCATAGTAGAGGATATATTCGCCCATCATGGCGCGGTACGAGATGCTCTCCAGCTCTGAAAGCTGCTCCAGAATAAAATCCAGGTATTCTTTACTCGATGCCATGTGTGCCTCCTTATTTCAGGTCTTCTCGTAATATACTGAACATCTGTATATCTACGAAATCGCCGCGGCACATCTCGTGTTTCCGGAGGGTGCCTTCGTACTGGAAACCAAGCTTCTCGAGAAGGGCGCGGGA
>ONFC01000113.1 GCA_900317035.1 uncultured Eubacteriales bacterium | reverse complement strand
CTCCATGGAGATCGAGCAGGTAAATGCACCGGTAAAGATCGTGGACAAGGACGGAAAAGAGATAAAAACGATCCAGAACTTCGGCCCGGTACGACTTATGGAATCAGGCATCTTCTACACCGCCATATCTCCGGAAGATAAGACAGTAACGCAGTACCGCATCTTCGATCCGAAAACCGGAAAAGACAAGCTGATGGGCGAGATCAAAGACCAGGGGTATATCGCTTCCTATGCGATCCTGGAAGTTGGCGGAAAGATCTACACACTGACAACAGTGGGTAATCTTCTGGACCAGGAGCCGGACCAGCTCCTACTTCTGGAGCTTGATCCTGAGACGGAAACCATGGAAAAATACGTGCTCACGGAAGACGGATTCCCATACTGCGGAATGACCGAAAAAGACGGGGAAATAGTGCTTTTCCATCATGATCAGCAGGAAACACTCTATGACCGCGTCATGAAGTTTGATCCGAAGACCAAGGAAATGAAGGAGATCATGTGCTACGAACTCCCGAAGGACATGAAGGGCGAGACCGTGCGCTGGATCACCTTCTACGGGGACAAGATGTACGTGCTGACGGTCCGCTTCGAGAATGCAAATGCGCCCCATCTGATGGTCACCACCTACGATAAGGAATACAAGAAACTGGAAGAATTTGAGATTTCTGGTGCAATTGCAGAAGTCCCCGGAAATGCGGTGCCCGATATGGCCAATAACGAGATCAAGCAGATGGTATCTTCTTTCCAGATGCTTTCGGAGACGGAATACTACTACGAGAACTTCTCGGAGAGCGCGCACTTCGGTGACCTGAAGACCGGAAAACTTCTCCTGACCGCATCGGCAATGGAGAGCTCGAAGGGCTCGGGAAAGAAACTATACCGCATCCTTCCGACGGTGGATAGCGAGACTTTCAACCTGGTATCGGAAGAAAACGGAGTATTCAAAACGGTGGACTTTGCCGCGAAGGGCGAGGGCTACTGGATCTTTTCGGCAAGCAGCTGTAAAGACGGGCGCTTCCTGATCGGCACCTGCGTCCAGGCGGGAGAGCGGATGCAGCACCCGGAGAAGGTCGATATCTACTACTATCTGGATGACCTGGAAATATAAAAAAAGCCTTGACGGCAGGGGATTCCTGTAGTAACATTACCTAGCACATAAAGTCCGGTCCGGCATACGTGATGCTTGGAATTACGCGCCGAACCTTTGATTTAAGAGGTGAAAGACATGAAAGAAGGAATCCATCCGAAGACACAGGTTGTCACAGTAAAGTGCGCTTGCGGCGAAACTTTCGAGACAACTTCCACGAAGAGCAGCCTGCGTGTTGACATCTGCTCCAAGTGCCACCCGTTCTACACAGGTAAGCAGAAGCTCGTAGATACAGGCGGACGTATCGATAAGTTCAAGAAGAGAATGGGCCAGAGCAACGGCTGATTACTTTTCGGACAATTTGGAAAGATCAAGAAGAACCGTTTCAGAAGAAGCGGTTCTTTTTTGTTGCGGTTTTTTGTGGAGGTTTGTGCCTGGCGGGCAGTTTTCCGGAGGGGGAGCGCGGGAGAGGCGGGGAAGTGCTTTTCGCGAGGAAGCATTCACCTGAGCGCTCACCTAAAAGCGAAAAAAAGTGAGCATCTGGTGAGTGACAGAATCGGAAACGTTGATCAGTGGCGACTTTTCTCATAGATTTCCAAAGAGAAGGCAGTTTTTGGAAATCTGGTGGAAATCTGAGAGAGAAGAGCGCCTTTGCGGCAGTTTTTCTCGCATATTTCCAAAACGAAGGCGGGTTTTGGAAATCTACTGGAAATCTGAGGCGGAAGAGAGCTTTTGCGGCAGTTTTTCTCAAATATTTCCAAAAAGGAGGAAGTTTTTGGAAATCTGCTGGAAAAAGTCATTGAGACGTAACTTTGGTATGCTGTTCCATAGGGTTGTTTTCTGCTAAAATAGAATAGGTTGCGTGTATGCGCATTAGAAAGGAATTCAGAAATGGATGAAAATTTGAAGGATCAGGAGCTTTCGGGCTCCGTGAATGATATAGAGAATGCCGCAGCGGAAGTTGCGGAGGAGGCTTCGCAGGAAGCAGCCCGGACAGTGGAGATCGTCAGCGAAACCGTGAACGAGCCGATCGATGGTATGCCGCCGCCGGTGGAAACTATTGAGGCGCCGGAGATCGAACCTTTGCCGCCGGTCGAGCCTGTGGAAGTTGCTCCCGTTGAGATCGTAGATGCAGTTTCCGAACTGGAGGCTGCGGAGGATACCGAAGTTACCGATGTAGAAGCACCCGCTCCGGTGGAGACCATCAAACCCGCACCGATTCCGCTCAAGCACGTCAAGAAGACGACCATCGGCGGACAGGCCCTGATCGAGGGCATCATGATGTGCGGCCCGAGAAGAACCGCCATCGCCGTAAGAAAAGCCGACGGCTCCATCTATGTAGAAGAAATCAAGAAGAGCGCCAGTGAGACGTTCTTCGAGAAAGTTCCCTTGATCAGAGGCTGCATCCGCTTCTTCCGTCAGCTGATCTCCGGAACCGCGGCGCTCATGAAGTCCGCGGAGATCTCCGAAGAGGGCGACCCGCAGGAGACGGCAGACCGCGTGGTGGAGCATGTTTCTGCCAATGCCGATGACGACAGACCGCAGACCGTTCAGGAAGCGAAAGAGAAGAACAAATCCTCGAAAGAGAAGACCGCCAGCAAGCTCGATAAGTTTGCCGACAATCACAGCAACGGCCTCATGATCTTTGCCGCCGTGCTGGGACTGATGTTCAGTATCGTGCTCTTTATCCTGCTGCCGCGTCTCATTGTAGATACGTGCCTGCACTTCTTTGCGGCCGAGCGCTCTGACTCCATCGCTCTTAATGTCGGCCTGAACTTCATCGAAGGCCTGCTCCGTATCACGATCTTCCTTACGTACCTTGGCCTTACGTCCCGCATGAAGGATATCGCCCGCGTGTGGATGTACCACGGCGCCGAGCATAAGACCATCGCGTGCTATGAAGCGGGTGAGGAACTGACCGTCGAGAATATCCGGAAAATGAGCCGTTTCCATCCCAGATGCGGCACCGCTTTCCTGTTCATCGTCGTACTCGTCTCGATCCTTGTATTCTGCGTGGCAAGTGTATTTATCGGCGTTTCCGTCTGGTGGGTCAACATGCTGGTCCGCCTCGCACTCGTGCCTCTCGTCGGCGGCATCTCCTATGAGATCCTCCGTTTCTGCGGCCGCCACGACCAGAATCCGATCTGCAAGATCTTCATCGCTCCGGGCCTTGCGCTCCAGAAGCTGACGACAAAAGAACCGACCGACAGCATGATCGAAGTGGCTATCGCTTCGGTACAGGCCGTCATCCCGGAGAATGCGAACGAGGATATCTGGTGATCCGCAAGGTCCCCGAACCCCGCTGACTGCGATTCTTCGAATGAGGAGCATCCCGTGACGATCCAGGAATATCTGAAAGAAAAGACAGCGCTTCTTGCCCGTGCCGGTATCGACGACGCGGAGACAGAAGCGTTTCTTTGTTTTGAGGATTCTTCCGGCATGCCCCGCGCTAAGATCCGTCTTTCTCTGGCAAAAGAACTTTCCGACTGTTTTTCTGCAGACGTTATTTCGAAGATCGACGACTGCTTCTCCAGAAGAAGCTCACACGAGCCGCTTGCTTATATCGTTCGAAAAGCACCTTTCTTCGACCTTGAGTTCACCGTGGGTCCGGGTGTGCTGATCCCCCGTTTTGATACAGAGATCCTGGTCGAGACTGCGCTGGGCTGTCTTGGCTTTGAGCAGATGCTGCCTGGGTCTCCGAAGCTCCCGATCGTGAGCAGCAATCAGGAAGAAAAGTCGTGTAACACTGTTACACGTCCTGATATCTCAGCCTTTACGCTGTCGGGAGTACAGCAGGTACATATTGATGAACCAGATCCGAAACGCCCGTTAATGATCCTCGATCTTTGTACCGGATCCGGCTGCGTGGGGATCACGATCGCCCACGAGCTTCAAAAAAGAGGCATCGCTTTTGGCCTGACGATGACCGACATCTCACCGGAGGCGGCAGCCTATGCGGAAGAAAATGCCAAGCGTATCCTGGGCGGAAAAAAAGTTTCCGAGTTTTATCCCACTGCCCCTGATGGTGTGTATATAACACCGAACAGAAGCCTCTGGGAGGTGAGCATCACTGACCTGTGGCCGAAGATGACTGTAGCCGGAACTTCGGAGAACAAGACATCAGGAGCAGCTGTAGACACAGCGATGGAAGCCGGCATAGAGAAGTACGATCTGATCGTTTCCAATCCTCCGTATGTGACGAAAGAGGAGATGGCGGAACTGATGCCGGAAGTAAAAGAACATGAGCCGGCGCTCGCACTGACCGATGGCGGAGACGGACTTCTGATGTACCGCCGGATCGCAGAAGGCCTGAAAGACTATCTCGCACCGGGCGGCGTGATCGCTGTCGAACATGGCTGCGAACAGGGAGAAGCCGTGAGAAAGATCCTTTCGGCGGCCCTTGAAAAAGCGGATGCAGAAGCTGAAGCTTCCGTTGAAGACCGTACGATATCAGGAACAAAGGTGATCACGATAAAAGACTACGGAAACAATGACCGTGTGACATGCGGACGAGGTGAAAAATGAACGGTAAGTTTTTCTTATATAAGTATCAGGAAGGTCAGGTCGTGACCCTGAAGAAGACGCATCCGTGCGGCGGAAAGACCTGGAAGCTCCTGCGGGTCGGCGCAGAGGTCCTGATGTGCTGCGAGACCTGTGGCCATAAGATGACGCTAAAGAGAGCCGCTCTCGAAAAAGCAACCGTCAGTGTAACCGACGCCCCGGAAGCGAAATAGCGCCGCTAAAGCCTACTCGCCCCGCGATTCATATATTCTCAAGCTTTTTTGTGATAAAATACCTCTTGGAGACAGGAGGGTTGAATTATGAAGAAACGAATAGCTACTATTTTAGCTTTTTCAATGATGCTTTCACTTGCTGCCTGCAGCAAAAAAGAAGGAGATACCTCAGGAGAGAATAAACTGAACAGGACCACTGGAACCGCGGAGACAAGTGAATCGACCGAAGATCCGACTGACACGACAGATGTGACAGATCCGACAGATACGTCGGAAGAGTCCTCGACAGAGGAGTCTTCCGATGCTCCCGTAAAAGTTACTTACCCGATCACGAATCACGACCTTACCTTTTATCAGGCGATGTCGGACAAATACTACAATATCTATGGTGCGCTGGATCCGAATGCGGATACCGAGTATGACGTAAAACTGAGCCGAGTCGTTGCCGCCTACGACGTCATCAGTGTTTTTGTAGATGAGGACGTAAATCACACGGGCATCCTCGACAAGATCGATAAGGAGACGTTTGATGGCCTGGAGTTTGCTCACGAATGGTTTATAGAAGAGGCGACGGCATTTGCCGAGAAAGAGAAAAATGGAGAGGAACTTTTCGAACGTACGCTCCATCGCGATATCAAGATCTACCGTTCCGACAGTAAAGTTTTCTCTTATGTGAGTGACACTCACCATTACGGTACGACAGCGGATATTAAAGATGGATTAGAAGCCCATAACATCGACAGCGAAACCTTGGAGGAGATCTCTTTCTCGGATGTCATCCTCGACAAAGACGCCCTGATCGACTATGTGCAGAAGAATCTTTCGAATTCATACGTGATCGACAGCACGGTCGATGCGATCAAAAATAATACGCTTGTTTTCGGTATTCTCTACGATGGAATCTATATCCACGAGCTTAATTCGAAGGTTCCGGTATATGGAAATGAATCGATGTTCAACATGAAATATTTCGATGCGACGACGGAGTACTACACTCTGGTCCTCGATCACGGCAATAACCTGGACTGGGACATCGACGGCGACGGGAAGATGGATAGCCTTTCCGTAGGTCTTGCGAACGAAGATACGCTCGATATTGCCGTGAATGGCCAGGAGTACAAGTTCGGTCCGGAAGTTATTGAGGATCGTGGCGGATACTATTTTTACGATAATAGTTATCTCGTATATAACGACAAGGGATGCTTCCTGTTTGTTTCGATGAACATGAACGAGGACGATTACTCGGTATATGCGATCTTTGAGATGAAGGACGGAAAGCCTGAGTTTAGAAGCTTCGGCGACGGCTGGGTCGAAGATATACATGACCCGAATTATATTGCTATGGGTGGCTGGGAGCGCGTTCTCGGTTTCACATCTACACATATGCGCTGTTCGATCAGCAGCGATGGTACGCTCGCGCCGTTCTCTGCACTTGGATGGAACTACAGCTACGCCTATCTGGTTAATCACGATCTGAAAGGTCATAAGTATGATGATACGACGATGGACATCGGTGAGGAGGTAACGATCAAGAAAGGCAGCAAAGTCACTGTCGCGTATGGTTCTGATGAAGCGAAGCAGATCGTCCTCCGTGTCCTGGATCCGGACCTGGCGAAGATATACGATGTGATCGTCGAGACAGACGGCAACTCCAAGATCTGCGGTATGGATTGTAACGACGCTCTGACCGGTATCCTCTGGGCCGGCTAATTTTCCGATGCCGTACCCCGGCAATATTTGATCGGATACCGCACTAGAAAGAGGTAGAAATGAGTAATGAGAATCAGCCGTGCGTGGATGCATCGGCGCTTTTTGAGATCCAGAAGGAAGTGGTGGAGAGGTTTCTCCGCTATGTGAGAATCGATACGCAGTCA
>ONFC01000123.1 GCA_900317035.1 uncultured Eubacteriales bacterium | reverse complement strand
GGTAGTAGAGGCCCGGCTCGCCATAGTTTCGGTACATATATTGCTCGACCTGAAGTTCCACTTCTCTTTCGCCGGCCATATAGTAAACAAAATAGTAAAAAGTTGTGCTTCTTCTTCTCTTATCATATCTATCGCTCCCAACCACTTCGATCGGATAAACATGAAACGTCACTTCCTGTTTTTTCTTTCTATAGCCATCCAATAAAGAAATGAGGGAGATTAATCCTACAGAAAAAGCGATGAAGATGATCACAGCGATAAGAAGTTTGACATCGAAAATATGCATCTTGTTTTTGTATCGCACACAAACAATTACAAAAGCTATGATTCCGGCAACCATTACCGTTCCCGCAACAACCGCAAGAACCGTATAATTCGCAACATTCGGAATAGTCCTTTCGTATTGTTCGCGAAGAGTCTCCTCCGTCAGAACGATCTTAGTTTTGCCCATTATGGTTGCTTCAGGTCTACCTGTTCCTCGGAATAGTCCTTTCGTATTGTTCGCGAAGAGTCTCCTCCGTCAGAACGATCTTAGTTTTGCCCATTATGGTTGCTTCAGGTCTACCTGTTCCCGGTAAGATATCGTCAGGAGCTACCGTTTCCGGAATCTGTATCGCTTCTTCTGCTATCGGAATATTTTTTCTGGCGATCCTTCTATTGGGATTCAGAAAATTAGGGTACATCTTGTTCGCCACGATGAGAAGTGCAATGATCACGACCCCGATCACAAGAAGAATTATTTCCTTCTTTCCCAGTTTTACATCCCCTATCTCGATGATCCATCTTCCGTGGCTTTTCCCATTTTCAGAACCCATCTTTTATTACACCCATTTGTCTATATATCAATTGTCCGTATTAGCATAAACTGACTCAGATATCTTCCTTCACCGATAATTCTCTTGCATAGCAGCCGCACGCTGTTTCATGATTTGCGAGGAACGAAGTACCAAAGTAATCTGCCAGATAGAAATGGCAATTATTGCAACTGACAGGAAAATCAGCAACAGCGCAGCTACGGACATCACCTGCAGGAAACAAGCTATCAGGCAGATGACGAATGCGCCATATACATACAGGAAGATCTTCTTATACGATTCCCAGGTAACAGCCATATAAGGCGCAACACCATCAAAACTGTTACTCATCGCAACCGCGAACTTCAGGATATAGAGTACTGAGAAAACTGCTGTAAGAAGCTGAAAGGTGATCTGCATCTTCCCGGTCGTGGAATTACTCACTGCTGAACTTGCGCCACTGACAATATAGTATAGTCCGGCCGTTTTAAAATCCAGATGATACCTCCCCAGGCCGAGAAGGAAAACACCATAACAAACAGAGAGTGCCGCAGATGCAGCAGCGATAATGATCATGAAAACTTTCGCCTGTTTATAGAAATCTGCATTGTTTGAAGCAATACTCGAAAGAATCGTTGAAATAATACTCAGCGCGGCTCCTCCGATCAGGAACAGAAACATCTGCTTATATTTCTTCGAAAGAACTGTACAGCGGGAGACTTTCTCTTCAAGCTCGAACTGTTCCTTCGATTCTTTTTTTCTGTCAAATCTGACCTCAGCTGAATAGTGGTATCCTATCGGCGAAGTTACTCTTCCCTGCATCCCGTCCGCCGCAAATGCCACCGGCTGGGAAGATGCCTGCGGGAGCTCATCCAGTGCTTTCATGATCGACGGAAGACCATCATCCTTCGATTCTTCCGGTTCACTTTCTAAAGCAGCATCCTGTTCTCTGAAAAATTCTGCAATCTCGTCTTCTTGATTATACTTACCCATTCTCTTCGTTCTTCTCTCATAATGTGTACTATATTATAACACTATCATTAGAGAATCCCGGCAGGATTCGCGGTCAGCTAAAGAGGACCGGCAGGAACGGATCTCCGATCATCTTGGTGTATTCGCTGACTCCCAGTTTTTCCGACAGGCTCTCGTCCGTCACATCGATCCATTCCCCGTCCACCAGAACAAAGGATGTGTTAGGTTCAGTATGCGTCACATACTCAAGTTCACCTTCGACGGCGCCGCTATAAAAGAAGCGTTTCGTCGGAACGGTCATGGATTCTCCTTCAAAATAAACGGTTCCCGTTTTCCTTATAACGACAGTGCATTCTTTGACGGAAAGAGGTGTATCAAGCGTAACCAGATGATATCCGGCATGCTCCATCTTCCCGCTGACCTTGGCAAGCGACTGTCCGAATTTACCGTCCAGGATCTCCACCTCATAGGTGCAGGTCTCTTCTTCCGAGAAGATCCCGACTGCAGAGAGTTTCCCTTCGTGCCGGATAATGCTGGCATAAGTGCTTTCACCGGAGCCAAGGCTCAGATCGATGTTACCGATCAAGGCACTTCCGTGATTTTCACCGGAAGAATAGGAATTGGTCATCTGATACGAAATCGCCAAGGGAAACTGCACGTCGTAGGAGACCCAGTAATAGGCAGGAGTGTTAAGGGGCGTGATGGTATTCTGCACCAGCCATGCTCCGTTTCGGGAGGCTTTCGTGGAGAAGGCGTCTGCCGGAAAATCATCATCCCAGCCGATCACACACAGGAAGTGATTCGTTTCCGTGCCCTTATAGTTCTGCGTCGGATATCCGTGGCTTCTGGAGTATCCCGATTCTAAGTTGATTGCTACGACCGGAGCCCCATATTCCCGGACCCATTCTTTCAGTTCGTCGATCTTAGGATTCAAGAGCCGTTTTGCATCCGAAAGCACATATCCGTGCAGCGGATCGGAACAAAGCACATCGAATACATGAAGCGGGTTTCCGCCATATTCACTCTTATTTCCAATGGTGACATACATGCCATCTTTTCCAGAAGACATGTCCTCCTTCGCACAGTACATACGGTCAAATATCTCCTCGCCGGTCGCCTCCCAGTTCCCGATCTTATTCTTCTGAAGATAGGCCTGCACAGACGTAACCGCGGAAAAAGCAAAGCATCCGCTCATACCCTGCGTATATACAGGAAGGTCTAATCCTTCATCCAGCGAGCAGTAACTGGTCTTCTCATTCTGGAAGGGGGTGAAGTATTCCGTATCTGCATTCGGAAAAAGATCATTGTGATTTGCTTTCTTTTTCTCTTTCTTGCATCCGGCAAAAGAAGTTGTGGAAAGAATGAGAAGCATGGCGATCCCTCTTCTCATCAAGCTATTTCTATTCATATGTCTATCTCCTAAATTATTTTTCTGCTCTTCTCTGGACCGGAAGCCAGATCTCGTTATAAAAACCTTTCCCGTCTTCACTCGGAAGGTTATAGCATTCGATATTGTACTCGGCAATAAGATCGTATTCGTCCGTGTCCAGAAGCCATTCTCCGAAGATGAATCTGCGCATCTTCTGGATCTCTTCTGTGGAATTATCCTTACAACGGAACTTCGCCCAGAGCGTCTCCGGGATCTCGATACAGGTCATATCTTCCGGGATCTCCCCGCCCTTATATTCAGATCCGGCAAGGAACAGGAAGCGTTCCGCAAAGGTGATCTTCTGGACTTCGTCTTCATCAAAATCCAAAAGCCAGGGTGTTCCCTGATTATTCAGAACGCTCTCACATTCTCCGACACTGACTCCGTAGAAAGGTCCGTAGTTTCCGGCTTCGAGCTGTTTCGTGACAAAATCGGTCACAAATCCGGGGATCTTCTGAAAGCAGGTCTCATTTTCAAAAACATCGGCTTTCCCGAAGAGAAAGAACGGCGCGGTCGTATCGATCACTACATCCACCGTATCGGCGCCTTTGACCGAGAAAGAAAGCTTCAGCGGAAGAAATGTCCGAACCGGTTTTTTCTTCTTTTTGATCTCATTGGGAGTCGCATCGTGAAAACGGCTGAAGGCCTTTGTGAAGCTTTCCGGTGTCTCGTATCCGTATTTAGCTGCAATATCGATGACTTTGACATCCTCTCCCAGAAGATCCATTGCAGCCAGATACAGTTTTCTGTTACGGACATATTCACTGATCGAATATCCGGTGATCATCTGAAAACTTGTCTGAAGATAACTTGCCGAAACATGTACCATAAGGGCCACCTCCTTCGGACCTTTCACTGTCAGAAGATTCTTCTCCAGATATCGGAGCGTCTCGGTAATGACATTGACCCAGTCCATCTTGTGATTTCTCCCTTACTTTATCCTGTTTCAGAAGACAAATCCTGTCTTTTCATTCGAAGATTTGTCTTATTATAGCATATGGATATATCGTGCTATGTTAAAATGATTTAAAGTATTCTAGCTCCTGGAAGAGAGTAGAGGATTGTAACATGAATAAAGAATGGTCCGAGATGAATAAGAAGATGCAGACCCTCATCGGAAAAGAAGCAACTTTCCCGGAAGGAATCGATGCGCTCATCGAACTTCGGGAAGTGCTTTTCGAGCAGATCACATCAATCGTGAATAACTATCCGGAAGAGGCTTTTTATCAGATGCCTTTTGCAGGAGCGGAAGGATATCACAGTAAGACGCTCGTTTACTCGATGTGGCATATCTTCCGGATCGAGGATATCGTGGCCCATGAACTGATCGCCAAAGGCAAGCAGGTGCTCTTTTCCGGCGGCTGGCTGAAAAAGACGAAGAGCCCGATCATCACGACGGGAAATGAACTTCACGATGAGGGAATCGTTTCTTTTTCCCGGGATTTGGACACGCAGGCGGTATTTGAGTACTGCCGTGCCGTGAAGAATTCTTCGGATAAGATCCTTCGCGAGCTGACATATAAGGATCTGAAGAGAACTTTTACAGACGAAGATAAGAAGCGGATCCTCGACAGTGGCAGCGTCAGCACGGACGAGAGTGCCGTGTGGCTGATCGATTACTGGTGCGAGAAAGACCTGAAGGGACTTCTGAAGATGCCCTTCAGCCGGCACTGGATCATGCATATCGAGGCCATGTGCCGCATCACGAATAAACTCTGCCAGAAAGCGAAAAAGGGCGTCGATCAGATCGCCTACTGCGGTCTTTCCTGTGCGCACTGTTTCCTGAAAGATTATTGCGGTTCGTGTAGAACAGCGTATAACACCTGTTCATATGCGAAATGCTCCCCGGACGGGGTGTGCCCGAATGCCAAATGCTGTAAAGAAAAAGGTCTCGACGGCTGCTACGAATGTACCGAGATCCGGAAATGCAAGCGCGGTTTTTATGCTCTCGGAAAAGAAGTCCACGCCATCAAGGCCATGTCCCTTTTCATTTCCAAGTACGGCAAGAAAGAACTTCAGACAGTTCTGGAGAATCTCCATAAGAAACAGGAATTCGAGAAGATACAGGAAGTCCTTGGAGATGACATCGACCAGGGGCTTCAGATCCTGGAGGAAAACAGGTAACGGCAGACACACCCGACCTTTCCGTCAATTCTATCTGCGTAAGCGGAAATGGATGTCTGTATAGAGGAGGTTAGAAATATGCGTTACATTTTGAGGGGCTGGATCAATCCGTTCTTTGTTCTTGCAATTGCATTTGGCGTGGCCGCAGTCATCAAACTGATCAAGGGCGACGACTGATCATGGAACTTCGATGTTGATGATCTTCATATACCTGTCGAGCGCATATTCTCCATCGTGAGACTCTCCCGGGAAAAACGTGCTCATATCCGACCCGGTGGTAATACGTGTCAGGCCGCACTTTGCGAAGATCTCAACCAGTTCTTCTCTTTTTTCCATCGGGCAGATGAGTCCTGCCGTCTGAAGATAATATCTCGACGCGAAAAGCACTTCCGTGATTTTTTCTTTCGGAAGAGGTTTCACCAGTACGTTGCACATCATGGGCGATAATTCGAGATCGCTGTCGGAAGATAGGATCAGGCTCATTCCTCTTCCCCGGATCGTATCTGCCGACTTTTCTTCTTCACCAAGATATCTTTTCAGTCGCTGCGTATACGCGACCAGCGTATCTCTGGCACGGATCCCAATCTCATCTGATGCATTGGCGTCCACAGCTTTTTGGAGGATCGGGAAGAATCTTTCCGCGAACTTTCTTACTTCCTGCATATCCTTAGTATCCAGGTAGATCACCTGGCAGCTGCTGCATAGAAGCTGTTTCGTAAACGCTATGTGTTTCGCCAGTCCCTCGAGGTCCTGCTCCGCATTCTCTGCATGTTCCGGATCCGAGATATAGCAGAATCCGAGTTTTTGGCCCCATTCGATCAGTTTCGCACCTGTCGGCGCCAGTCCGCGCACGGCCTCGATGGCCATGTCACTTCCCCATACGCTTATGCCGTTAGAGAGCTCCGCCATGGTCCTCATTCCCTGAATATCCGTCGATGATGTGTCAAAGACATAGATGAAATCTTTCAGTTCCGGCTGGTATTCGATGAGCTGCATGATGAGTTTCAGCGAAAGACCGTTATCTGCAGACGGAAGTTTCAGGATATTGATGTTTCCGGCAAGAAGGCCTTCCGCCAGAGAATACGCAGGAAGAAAATCCATATTCCCTGCCGCGATATGAAAGATCACGCCGAGTGGAACTTTCTTTACCCGAATCTGCGAAAATCCTTCCATCTTATCCGTGACATATTCTTCCGTATTTCCAAGTTCCGTCCGGATCTTTAGATGCAGATATTCTTTCGAAAGAAGGACCTCCGCCTGCTTCTTATATGACTCGACGATATCTTTCGGAAACGAAGTGAGAAGATCATCGAACTTTCCTTCAAGTGTTTCTTTGCGAAGCTGATCGACCGCTTCGACCACGATCTCCGGATCGAGTGATTTTGTCTGAAGAATATGGGGGATCTTTTCTCTTAATTCTGTGAGCAGTCTCCCCTGCTCCGAGCTCTCATACAGCTTCCCGTCGAAAAGGATC
>ONFC01000064.1:13496-17971 GCA_900317035.1 uncultured Eubacteriales bacterium | reverse complement strand
ATATGGATATCGATATTTCAGATCCGGCAGGAGCGCCGGCGGAAAAGCGCATCCGCATCCATGAACTGCATATGGAGGACGATGCCGGAAAGCTCATCCACGATGATGCGGGAAACAGAACGATGATCGACTTTTCACGTTGCGGCGTGCCGCTTCTGGAGATTGTGACCGAGCCGGATTTCCGTTCCCCGGAAGAGGTCATATCTTTCCTCACGTCGCTTCGGACGATGCTGAAGTTCATCGGTGTTTCGGACTGTAAGATGCAGGAAGGATCTCTTCGCGCGGATGTGAACCTGTCGGTGCGTTCTCTCGGGGAACAGGCGCTTGGCACAAGAACGGAGATGAAGAATCTCAGTTCTTTCCGCGCGGTAAGTAAAGCCATCGGGTATGAATCCGCGCGCCAGTGGGAGATCGTCCGAAACGGCGGCACGATCGACCGTGAGACGCGTCGCTGGGACGAAGAAAAAGAGGTATCTTTCGCGATGAGAAAGAAGGAAGATGCGGCGGAATATAAGTATTTCCCGGAGCCGGACCTGCCGGTACTCCATATAACGGAGAAAAAGATAGATGAGCTTCGATGTGTTCTGCCGGAGCTTCCGCAGGATAGAAGAAAAAGATATATCGGGGAGCTTCACCTCCCCGAATACGATGCCGGCATATTGACGGAAAATAAAGAGATAACAGTGCTTTTCGAGAGGACGGCAGAGATATGCGGCGATGCGAAGGAAGCGTCCAACTGGATCATGGTGGACCTCATGAAACTTCTAAATGACACCGGGACGCTGCCGGAAGACCTGAAGATCCGGGATGATTCGCTCGGGGAGATCATCGTCCTTGTAAAAGAGGGGAAAGTCTCCAGAGCATCGGGAAAAGAACTCCTGAAGGCGGCATTTACAGAGGATGCCATTCCTTCGGAATATGCGGATCAGCACGATCTGTGGCTCATCTCGGATGAAAAGATCCTGGAAGAGGCGGTCGGAAAAGTGCTGGAGAATAATGAGAAAGCGCGAAACGAATATCTCGCCGGCAAGACGAAGAACTTCCAGTTCCTGCTGGGACAGGCTATGCGGGAGACGAAGGGAAAAGCGGATCCGGCTGTACTCCGAAAGATCCTGGAAGAAAAATTGTGAGATAATAGACTGTATGGAAGAGAAAAACAGGAACTTTTACGATAAGATCAGAGACGCTGTCAGCGCTTATGTGCTTCATGACCCGAATGCACAGGCGGCGACGGCTTTTGAGCGCGAAAAGAAAATGAAGGCGGTGGACGAGAAGACCCTCGCGATGTTCCGTGAGTCGGCCGAAGCCGGACATCCGTTTTCCTGCTTTAATCTCGGAAGATGCTATGAGACCGGCTCCGGCGTGGAGAAGGATCTCGAACAGGCCTATGAGTGGTACCGTAAGGCGGCGACCGGCGGCGATGTAAATGCCTGGCTGGCGCTGGCGAAGATGTTCGATACGGGCACCTATGTCGATAAAGATCCGAAAGAAGCGGCGATGTGGCTGGAAAGAGCGGCCGCCAAAGATCACCCGATCGCGAAGATCGGCATGGGGCAGAAGTATTCGCGCGGCGATGGTGTGGAGAGAGATCCGGCCCTCGCACTTAAGTACTTCAAAGAAGCGCAGAAACTGGCGCCGGGCATCGGAAGCTATATCCTCGGCGAGGCGATCGGCGACGGCATCGGCTGCAAGAAGGATTATGAAGAGGCGGCGAAGTATTTCCGGATCGCGCATGAGAACAACTTCGCGCTTGGGACCTTTAACCTCGGCATGATGCTCGAGATGGGACTCGGATGTGAAAAGGACGAGAAAAGGGGCTTTGAACTGATCAAACAGGCCGCGGACAAAGATGTGCCGGATGCCATGTACCGGATCGCATTCCATTACAGAGAGGGTACTTCCGAGGCGTATCAGGACGATAAGAAAGCATTTGAATACTTTAAAAAGGCGGCAGATATGGATTTCGCGCCGGCTTGTGTGGAGACGGGTCTGAGCTACGAAAACGGTGTGGGCACCGAGGTCAATAAAGAAGAGGCTTTCCGCTACTATAAGAAGGGTGCGGATAGGGGCCTTCACACGGCGATCGTTTGCCTGGCGGTATGTTACCGGGCAGGCATCGGCTGTGAGCCGGATGAGGACAAAGCGCTCTCCCTGCTTGAACAGGCGATCAAGATCGGAAATACCCGTGCATATCATCTGATGGCTTCCTATCTTCTGGAGGAGAACCCGTACGATGAACGGGCCATCGACCTCGAGATGGTGGCTGCCAGGTCGGGATTTACCCGCTCGGCACTCTTCCTGGGCGGATATTTTCTCCAGAAGGGCGAGACGGACCCGGACGAGGAGAAGGCCGCGCATTATTTCCGTCTGGCAGCAAAAGAAGGAGATACGACAGCGAAATTCGAGCTGGCGGAGCTCCTCGATACCGAGCAGAATAAGAAAGATGAGAAGATCCAGAAAGAGATCTGGCAGCTATATAAAGAAAGTGCCGACTCAGGCCATCCGCTGGCGGCTTATAAAATGGCGAAGGCGTATAGGGATGGCAAGCAGCTCGCCAAGCTGCAGAAACTGTTCCCTGGCAGTTTCGAACTTGAACAGGAGATCCTGCATAAGGAAGCAAACCGGTATATTTCGGTGGCGGCTTCCGGAGGGATCCCGGCGGCCTGTCACGAAACCGCGGACAGATGTTTCTGGGGTGATGACGGGGAACTGGTAAATATTCATGCCGCATGCGGTCTTTATCACTACTGTGCGGACGAGATCCCGAATAAGAGCCTGATGGCCTGGTATGCATTCTGTAAGATCGTGGTAGTACTGGAATTTGTATACGGAAAGATCGGCGAATATGATCCGGTCATTTATCCTGTCATCGAGAGCAGCCGCGCCAAGGTCGTTAAAGAGAGCAGTGATTGGAAGGAAGCGATGGATCTTCTTACATCCCTGGCAAAGGAGAGGGTCCCGGATGCCTGGATCTTTCTCCCTCTGGCAAAAGCACTGTCCTATGGCGAGTTTACGGACTTTTCTTCGGAAGAGGATCAGGAGATGCTGGACTACATCGACAAGCTTCCTGACTCCAGGGGAAAATACTACGTTCAGGGCCTTTTTCATGCGATCACGAAACCGAAGGAGATCACGCAGTCGATCCGCATTCTCCGCTACGCCAGAACGGAGTATGGCGCGGGAAATATCGATCAGATCCTGGGAAATCTGTATCTTTCCCTCTCAAGATGCAAAGGGAAGATCCGGAAAGAAGAGATCAAAGTCCTGAAGAATCCTGCAAATGGATGGATCTCCGCGATGCAGACGGATTCCCTTAAGCAGGTAAGAGAAAGGATCATGGCGCAGAAAAAAGGCTCACTCTGGAGTGATCCTTCGATATGGACCGAGAAGAAGCCGAAGCACCTGGAGCTTCTGGATACATCGGCCGCGCTGCAGAAGGAAGCTCTTAGGACCGGACAGACCCGCGATACCAGGTCATATAACCGCTGCTGTGAGCAGATCTATGAAGAGAAACTGATCATAGTCGTGCTTCCGCTGCTGATATTAATGAACGCCCTGATCTGCCTGCTTGTCACGGGTTTCCGCGCCGGGTGGATCCTGGAAGCCGGAAGAGGACCTGAAAAATTTGGTTTTTGGGACCTGGCGTTGCTGTATGGCCAGTCTTTCGTATGGGGATTGCTTGCGATATTCGTGATATTCATGGCATTTATCATCTATTACCGGTTCCGGAAGATAAAAAGAATGGTGAAGCAGAATAAAGAATCGAAAAAGGAATAAGAGGTAACGAAATGGCAGTACATGTGGTTCTTTTTGAACCGGAGATACCGCAGAATACGGGAAATATCCTTCGGACCTGCGTGGCGACGAACACGAAGGTCCATATCATCAGGCCGCTGGGCTTTGAACTGAATCACGACACTCTGAAGAGAGCGGCGTCGAATCACCTCGACCTGGCGGAATATGATTTCTATGACAGCTTCGAGGACTTCGAATCGAAGAATCCGGGGACCTATTTCTATATGACCCGTTATGGCAAGAAGCCGCACAGCAGCTTCGACTTTGCTTCCGTCGAGGGAGACATCTACCTGATCTTCGGAAAAGAGAGCACCGGCATCCCGTATGAGCGGCTGGCTGCCCATCTCGATCACTGCTTCCGCATCCCGATGGCCGGGACCTGCCGCAGCCTGAATCTATCCAATGCCGTTGCCATCGCCCTTTACGAGGTGATGCGCCAGCTGGACTATCCGGATCTCTCCTTCACAGAAGTGCAGAAGGGCGAGGATTTTCTGGAGTCTTTCGACATCCGGCCGCTCGGCAGAAAGGACGCATTCCATGAGTGAGAATCAAGAAGATAATCTGGAAAAAGCACTAGTTCCGGAGGAAGAAGCTGCGGCAGAAGAGACGGAGAAAGTAGAAAAGCCGAAGAAGGTAAAGAAAGAAGAAACTCTTGAGCAGCCGGTGTGGGCAAGTGTGCT
>ONFC01000064.1:0-13462 GCA_900317035.1 uncultured Eubacteriales bacterium | reverse complement strand
CGACTGGTCGGATATCCGTTCTCGCGATATACCGTGCTTCTTTCCCTGACCGGATCGGCACTGATCACGGGGCTGGTCCTTCTTATCCCGAAAAGAAAAGTCCGTATGATCTCCTTCGGAGTGATCACAAATATATTGACGGTCATCTATATAGCGCAGTATATCTATTTCCGGATCTTCGGTACGATCTTCGTCTGGGGCTCGATCGCGGCCGGAGGTGCCGGCGCGGTCGTAGAGTATTTCAGCGTCGTAAGATCCGCGATCATTGACGGCTGGCTGGGCATCCTGATCCTTCTGGTCCCGTCGGTCCTGTACTGGCCGGTCATCCGGAAATTCATGAAGAAGATCCCGGTACCGGGATGGAAATATACACTTTCCGTGATTGGTGCTTTTCTCGTGGTAGGCGTGATCGGGCAGCACCTGATCGTCCATGACAGAAAAGGTGCGGCAAATCCGAGACTTCTCTATCTTTCGGAGTTCTCGCAGGATGCATCGCTCCGCCAGTTCGGTCTTCTTCCGACCATGAGTATCGATTTTAGGATGAATATCCTAAACATTAAGAAAGAAGAGAAGGCGGAGATCGATGTCGATGATATCGAGATCGAGACCTTAAGCTCGGAGGAAAAAGAGACCGTGACGACATCTTCTGCGACACCGACTCCTGTTCCGACCCCGGAGCCGACACAGGCGCCGGAAGCAACGCCGACACCGACACCTGCACCGACCGCGACGCCGACACCCTATCCGAAGAATGTCCTGGATATCGACTTTGACCTCGATGCCGGTGACAAGACCTACCGCCACATGAATGAGTTCCTATCGCAGAGAGAGCCGACCTCGATGAACGAGTACACGGGGATCTTTAAGGGGAAGAACCTGATCCTTCTTACGGCGGAAGGATTCTCCGGATATGTGATCGACCCGGAGCTCACTCCGACGCTCTATAAGCTTTCCACAGAGGGCTTTATCTTCAATAACTTCTACACGCCGATCTGGTACGTAAGTACTTCGGATGGTGAGTTTGTCGAGACGACGGGACTCATCCCGAAGTCCGGCGTGTGGAGCTATACGAAGGTCGCGAAGAACTACATGCCGTTTGCCTTCGGTAACCAGTTCCAGGCTCTGGGATATAAGACATATGCCTTCCACAACAACACCTACACCTACTACCACCGTGACCGCTCGTACCCGACGATGGGATACATCTACTACGGATACGGTAACGGTCTCGATGTGAAGAAGACCTGGCCGGAGTCGGATGTGGAGATGATCGAAAAATCGATCGACTACTATCTCGATGGATCCGGGCAGCCGTTCCATGTGTACTACATGACGGTCAGCGGCCATCTTCCCTATGCATGGGGCGATAACCAGATGTCCTCGAAGTATAAAAACGAGGTCAAAGATCTCGATTACAGTACTCCGGTAAAAGCATATATCGCCTGCCAGATGGAGCTCGACCGTTCACTGGAGCTTCTCCTTCAGAAACTCGATGAAGCGGGCGAGCTGGAAAACACGGTCATCGCCCTTGGCGCAGACCACTATCCGTATGGGCTTCAGGCCAGTGAATATAACGAACTGTGCGGCAAGAAGATGGTCGATCCTTTTACCAGATATGAGAACACGTTTATTCTCTGGAGCGGCGACATGAAAGAACCTGTCGTCGTGGATAAGCCGTGCTGCAGTATGGACATCGCACCGACGCTGGCGAATATGTTCGGTCTGCCGTATGACTCGAGGCTATACATCGGTACCGATATCTTCGCGCCGGAACCGCACTATGTTCTCTTCAGCGACCGAAGCTTCATCAACGACAAGATCATGTATAATGCCGGATCCGGCAAGGTCACGGCGCTCGTGGATGAAGAGATCACGAAGGAATATGTGAAAGAATGCAGTGAATATGTCAGCGAACTCTTCTACTGCTCAACGCATATCATCGATATGGACTACTACGGATACCTGTTCCCTGATGGTGTCCCGTGGATGCCGAGAAAAAAGGATGAATGAAAAAGGAGCGCTCAGCGCTCCTTTTTTGCTTCGAAAAGATCCTGGTCTGCTTTCATGATGAGCTCCGAGGCATCGAGCTGATCCTCGAAGGTGGAAAAGCCGAAACTCAGGGAGATGTAGATCGTCTTCTCATCAATGACCAGCGGAGTCCGGAGGAACCGGCTCTTGATACGGCCGGCGAGGACCTTGGCACCGGTGATGCCGGTATCCGAAAGAAGGAGTGCGAACTCGTCATTTCCGACACGGAAGACGTCATCTGCCGATCTGGAACTGGAGCGGAGGATGTCTGCGACGTACTTAAGGATGACTTCACGTTTCTGTGCGCCGTGATCCGAACAGAGCTTCGTAAAATGATCGATATCCATCAATATGATGGAAAAACCCGCACTGTAGCCGCGCCCTCTGACACGGGAGAAAAGGCGCATATTGCGCTGGATCATCTCTTCGAAATACTTGCGGTTATAAAGCCCGGTATCCTCGTCGATCGTGGAAAGGACCTGGATACGGGAATTCAGCTCGTCGCACTGTTTATTCTTCTGCATGAGCTTCTGCTCGGTATTCTTTTCTTCGGAGATATCCTTCGTGATGCTCCAGGTCCCGCGGACTTCGCCGGTGTCGTCGATCAGGGGATAGATCGAGGTCGAAAGCCAGATCGTCTCGAGCGTGGTCCTCGGACCGGACAGCTCCAGGTGCTTTTCCAGATGAAGGACCGGGGTTTTGCTCTCCATGACGCGGTCTTCACAGGCGGTATGCTCCTTCGCATCTTCCTCGGGGATAAATGCGCCGAGGTCTTTTCCGACCAGTTCATCGGGAGTCTTATAGCCGAGAAGGCGGGCAAAAGAGGAGGAGCAGAGCATATAGCGGTGGTCTTTATCCTTAAAACACACCGAATAATCGACCTGATTGAGGAGGATCCGGAAAAGGTTCTCCTTCGAAAAATCCTTGAAAAAATCCTGTGAGGAAGCAGCTGCTTTTGTCATGGAATAGACCTCCCTCTTGAAGAAAAAAGGATCAGCGGAGAGCGAGTGCTCCGACCACGATCAGGCCAATGAGGATAAACAGGATACAGCACGCGATGGTGGTGATCTTCGTTACCGAGTTCTGCTCAAAAACCGTCGGGAAATGATTCTTCATGAACAGGACATACTTGTCCCACAGATCCGAGAACCATACTGCAATTTTGCGGAATGTAACGGCCATTCTTTCGCCGAATTTCATGCCCTTCTTATAGACCAGCTGATCGTCGGAATAGGAGAAATGCTCTTTGACTTCTTTCTCTTTGACGATGGTGGCATTGACGGGAGCCATCGGACGGGAATCCGTGCTCTGATACTCTTCGTCGATGGAAACGAACATATTGCTTGATTTGAAAGGATCCTTCTTCTCAGGCGATACGACCACGCTGGGTGTCTTCCATGCGGGAACAGAACTGCTGGAGACCGTGTGAAGTTCTTCCATCAAGGGATTCTCGACGGTAGAGACCGGCTCGGAAACCTCGTTTTCCATCTCCGGGGATGTGGATACATCACGTTCAGAACGGGCGGAATGGCGCATCAGGAAGCTCCTTTCACGAAATCTTAGATACCGTAAGTATATCACGAATAGGGAAAATAAACAGCAGGATGGTCCTGATTCTATAAAAGATGAATATAGGGGTCAAATTTGCCTTGAATTGCTGTATAATAGATGCAGCTCTTGAAGTGGGGGAGTCTGAAATGAATCGTGTGTATTTTGACATGCAGGTGTTTACCTACTGGTCAGAAGAAGCTCTGGAAAGCAAAAGGCTGGTTTCCAAGGGCACAGTTCTTGTGTCTGACGAAGAAGCACTTTCCGGTGTCAAAGACGGTTCACAGCAGGTGGACACAGATCTTGTGGACATACTGAAGAATCTCTCCGAGGATGGATATGACCTGAACATCTGCGATACACTTCCGGTTCCGGAGATCAAGCAAATGCTTACGGATCTTGAGATCGGATCGTATTTTCACCAGATCATCAGTGCCGGCACTTCCGGTCCGATCTCGAAAAGTCTGATGAAGATCCGCGAAAGAGATGATTTTTCTCTCTTCGTCGGATGCAATGCCACCGTCATCGATGCCTGTGACAGAAGTCAGATCCCGGTGATCGCGTATGGTAAGGATTTCAGGAAGTACGCGATGGATGCTTTCAGTTATGCCAGGTATCCTCTCGAGATCGAGGATCAGATCGCGGTATGCATGATCGTTCATACGGTGGCCAGAGCGGCGATCGAGAAGAATGCGAGGGTCCTGGGTATCGATGGTATCGAGTTTGCAGGCAAGAAGGTCTTTACCTATAAGCTCGGACGATATTTCGAGATGCTGGGTAAAGAGTACGATGTCGTGGACCTGGAGGATTTTCACCGGTCTGTGGAATCCAGCTACAAGGGCGAAGACCCCGTCGAGTCTTATTACTTTAACGGGTTCAATAAAGACAAACTGATCGCGGAAGTCTTAAAGCCCTTCAAACGGGATGGCGTGATCGACAAGGTCGTCTACTGTCTTGACAGTGACAACGACGCATTCGTCAACGAGAGGCATTATCAGCTCACGGAAGACGGTCTGATGATCCTGATCGGGACGATGATGTACAGAGAACCGCTGATGCGTTATTTCGATATGACCGTGTATATGCGGGTGGACTATCGTGAAGCGGAACACAGAGCGTCTCTTCTGGATGCACCGCCTTATGGGGATGATCCTGTCGAGGTATATAAGACCAAACAGATACCTGCGCAGAAGATGTATCTCCAGCGGCATAATCCGTTTGATGACAGCGACTTCGTGATCGATAACTCGAATTATCACCGTCCGTTTTTTGTGGACTGAGGAGGTAGAAGAAAATGCAAAGAGTGCTGGTGATTGGCTGTGGAAAGCTGGCGCGAGCCGTAATACCGATGTTGTCACAGAATTATGTTTATTTCCGTGAAGTGTGCCTCAGCGGCCGCAGCAAGGAAAAGTGCGACACGTATAAAAAGAAATATTCCAGCGATAAGCAGAAGATCGTGACTGCATATGTAGATATCCGCAATATGGAAAAAACACTCCTGATGGCGAAGATCTACCGTCCGGATCTTGTGATTAATCTGGCACCGTCTTCCCTGAATCTTCAGGTGATGGATCTGTGCCTGCAGATCGGTGCGAACTATATCGATGCGTCTCTATATATGCCGAAAGGCTCTACGACATGTGATATCGATGCGGAGTATGCATATGACCAGAAGTTCCGCGAGAAGGAACTTACAGCAATTATCGGCTGCGGTTTTAACCCCGGAGTTATCGATGCATTTGCCCAGTATGCGTATGTTAAGCAGATGGATGATGTCAGAACAGTAGATATCCTGGATATGAATGCCGGTACCAATGCACATCCGTATCTGATGAATACGCCTATGATGACCAGTCTCCGCCAGATCTCTTCCGAGGCCCGCATGTGGTCCAATGGCGAGATCGTCAAGACGCCTCCGATGAGCACCCAGGCGAAGTATTCCTTCCCGGAGATCGGTAAAAGAAATCTCTACATGGTCGATCATGAAGTTATCGATGCTCTTTCCGGCGAGATCCCGGATGCCACTTCCATCCGCTATTTCTCTGCGTTTAAGCGTCCGTTCCTCTCGATGGTACGTATCCTCCGTGAGGTCGGCATGACATCGACTACACCGGTAGATATCGACGGACAGCAGATCGCGCCTTTGGACTTTTTATCTGAAGTCATGCCGCAGCAGGAAGATCTGGTCGCGACAGCCAAGGGAAAGACAGGTGTCGGTATGCTGATCCATGGAAGCAAGGAAGGTGCCGAGAAGCAGTGCCTGGTCTATACACTCGTGGATCATCAGGAGTGCTTCGCGAAGTACGGCGCTTCCGCGACCGACTTTATGGCGGCGGCAGCACTCGTTTCCGGTGCGGTTCTGGTTTCGCTGGGACCCTGGAAAAAACCGGGCATACATATGGTAGCGGAATTCGATCCGCTTCCGTTCTTAAAAGAACTGAAAAATCAGGGATTTACTTATAAGTTCCTGGACGATGCTCCGGAACTGGATGTGATCTCCGGATCTTCCGACGAAGAAGAGGAGTGATCTTTCGTGGCTCTGCCGCTGTGAAAACAGAACACGGCCAGAAGGAAGAAAGAGACACAGCTGATCCATCCGCCCCATGCTGTTCCCGGAGCGGTGTAATGCAGATGGATAGTATAGTGACCCGATGAAATATCTGATGAGACCCAGGCATCCCGGTACGCAAGAACGGGATGCTTTTCTCCGTTTACATAGAGGGACCAGCCTTTCTCATATGGGATATTTGTTAAAAGCGTGGAGTCAAAAGCGACCAGGGCATCGGCCGTGATCCCGTCGGCGTTTTCTTCCATATCCGAGATTCCGAAGGTGGCATTCTCCGTAAACCGGTTCCAGTTGATCGAGTTCATATAGCCGAATTCAGAAGAGGCATTTTTCAGGTCTTCCGGATGGGAGGAATGAAGACGGACCGTCAGATTCTGTCCGACATTATAGGTGCCCAGATTAACCAGGACTTTTTCATTGCTGTTTGATATGGTGGAGACGAGGCGGTCATTGACATAGAGATCTACCGGATGATGAAGCGATGGAAGTTTCACTGCGCAGAACAGCGGATCGGAAAACATCGTGGTCACGGTAAAGCTTACATTTCTCGTATCCGAATATACGGGACCTTCCGAGTAGGTGTTCTGAAACGGAATGGCCGGAAGAGACGGCCAGAGCGAGTAGAACCAGTCATTCAGATAATCGAAAATGGTTTCGGATCCGGATGGGTCTTCCGTGGAACCTGCGGGAGAACTCCCGGAAGGAAGCTCCTCATCTTTATTCTGCGCGGAAATCACCAGCACGGAATGTTTCTGATTTAAAAGGACCTTTGTTGCTTCGGTCGTATATGTTACGTCAGTGTGGTATTTGTCCGTGTCATTTCCGATCTTCCGAAGAAAAGAAGCGGAAGGCTCTCCCTTGATGGCACAGGGCATCTGAAGGAACTGCGGAAGCAGGATAAAAGCACAAAGTCCGAAAGATAAAACACCGGAAAGTGCCTCTGTTTTCTTTTTCCGGAGCAGAAGGGTCAGGAGAAGGACCGGGAAAAGAAGCAGATCCCAGGTGGCACTGCTTAAGAAAAGAAGGCAAAGCAGGAAAACATCAGACAGAGCAATCGTCTTCTTTTCTTTTCCTGTATCCCGGAAAAGCCTTAAAAGGACGCCCGGGAAAAGAAAGAAAGCATCCGATACGGGGAAGCGGAGAAGGTAGCAAAGGCCCAGCAGCGCAGCCGTATAAAGAAAACTCAGGACCGAAGAAGAACGGGAAGAACGCTTCGGGGAAAAAGAAGACAGCATATAGAAAAATACCGCGCCGGAAAGTCCCAGACGGATCGCATTCAGAAAAGCCATGGCCTGTGGATGGATGGAGACGGGGAGCAGGGAGAAGGGAAGAGACAAAACGCCGCCGTATCCGGAAAGAAGGAGTCTGGGGATACTCATGCCCAGCCCGGCTTCAAAGGTGTAACTGCTGAAGTCTGCGCGGGAAAAGCGGCTACGGAATATTCCGAGTGAAGTGATCTCCGAAGAACCGAAACCGGAAGAACCAGAAAAATAGATGTCCGTCAATATAAAAAACAGAAGCCAGAACGCAAAACCAAATACCCCAAAAAGGATCGGGCGGCTGATGGTGCCTCCGATCTTATCAGAAGAGACATTTTTAGATGTTTTACGGCCGGACATGAAAGTTCCTTTCTTCCCCCAAGACTTGATCTTAGACACCCATCATAACACACCCGAAGTTGAAATAGTCTTGAAAATCTGTTATATTCGTCTTTAATTACAACTATTATGAAATCACGCGCACAGTCTCGCGCCGCAGTAATACTGCGGGATATAAGGAAGGAAAGGAACGCACGTGCCCGACGACAGTATAGGCCAAATAGTTTTGGACCTGGTCATAGTTTTGATCTTTATTCTGATCAATGCCTTTTTCTCGGCTGCTGAAATGGCAGTCATCTCTCTTAATGACGCAAAAGTAAAAAAACAGGCGGAAGATGGCAATAAAAAAGCCAGAAGAGTCCTGAAGTTTATCGAGAACCCATCCACGTTTCTCGCGACGATCCAGGTCGGCGTAACGCTGGCAGGATTCCTCGCCAGTGCTTTTGCCGCGAACAGATTCACCGGAAGAATGACCGCATGGCTCGATCCGGACGGGAAGTATTCCTGGCTGGCGACGGTCTGCACGATCATCGTTACCGTGATCCTCTCGTATTTCTCTCTCGTTCTCGGCGAACTCGTACCGAAGCGTATCGCACAGAATAACGCGGAAAAGCTCGCTTTCCGTTCTTCCAGTATCGTACGGACTTTCGGAACGATCATGAAGCCGTTTGTAAAGTTCCTGACGATCAGTACGAATGCGGTCCTTCGACTCCTTCACATCGATCCGGAAGTCAAGGAGACCAATGTCACGGAAGAAGAGATCCGCATGATGGTCGATGTCGGCTCCGAAGAGGGTTCCATCGAGGATTCCGAGAAGCAGATGATCCAGAATATCTTCGAGTTCAACGATAAGGACGTCGTGGAGATCATGACCCACAGAAAGAAGATCGTGGCGCTGCCGATCGATGCTTCCTACGACGAGGTCATGGACATCGCCAGGAATGAGAAATATACGCGAATCCCGATCTATAAGGAGACAATCGACGAGATCGTTGGTATACTACATATTAAGGACCTGCTGGGACTTACGAGAGAAGATGTCGAGCATGGCGATTTCTCTCTTGAGAAGATCATGCGTCCGCCGCTCTTCGTACATGAGACCAAGAAGATCTCTTCTCTGTTCCATGAGATGAAGAAGGGTAAGATGCAGCTTGCAGTCATCGTCGATGAGTATGGCGGAACGATGGGTATCGCAACGATCGAGGATATGCTCGAGGAGATCGTAGGTAACATCACGGATGAATTTGACGAAGAGGAGCAGGAGCTCCTGAAGATGAACGACGGCGGATTCCTGGTACGCGGAGATATGACGCTCAGCGACCTCGAAGAAGCGATAGGCGTGGATCTGGTCAGCGAGGATTACGATACGATCGCCGGCCTGACCTTAAGCCTTCTGGACAGAGTACCAGACCACGGAGAAACACCGGAGGTCCAGTATAAAAACTTGAAGATAAAGGTTATACAGGTGGAGGAAAACTGGATCTCCAGACTCCTCCTGCACGTGGTTCCGGTCGAAGAGAACGAGGACGACGAAGAAGAAGAAAAGGAGTAGGTTATGGCAGAAGAACAAGAGAAGCTTTCCCGTAAAGAAAGAGCAGAACTTAAAGAGCAGGCAAAACAGGAAAAGCATGACGCAAAGAAGACAGGTGCAAAAAATGTATGCCGTTTCGGTATCATCCAGGCATTGATCTCTTTCCTGGTCCTGATCGTATTCGTTATTTCTTGGCTGTGCCTGCATAGCAAGGATCCGCAGCCGTGGTTCTATAAGACCATCGTCGTATGGGTCATGGGTCTGTGGCTGATTGCTGAGATCTTCATCTCGCTGTTTATGTGGTTCTACAGCAGCCGTCTCGTAAAGAAGTGGGACGATAAGGGCGAGAAGCTCAGAGGCGCGAAGCTGTCCCTCACACTGAACCGTGCATATGTTATCGGCGGTGCGATCCCGACAGCCATCACACTGGTAGTTCTCGGAATCATCAGCCTGTTTAAATAATCCGTTTTTAGCTAAAAATGTAGACCGTCGGAAATAAAATTCCGGCGGTCTTTTCTTATGCCTTTTTCAGTTGCATCTTCACGTGGGCCAAAAACTGATCTAGAAGATCAAACCAGCGCGAAGTAGAGGATAACGGCGATACCGATAAGGATGCGGTAATAACCGAAGATCTTGTAGTCGTGTTTCTTAACATAATTCATCAGGGCACGGAGCACAACCATGGATACGAGGAAAGCGATCGCACAGCCTACCAGAAGCACGGCGATCTCTGTCGATGTGAAGTCGAAGCCGAACTTCAGGATCTTGATGAAGCTCAGTCCCGCCATGACCGGAACGGCCAGGAAGAAGGTGAACTCCGCGGCGGTCGTTCTGTTGATCCCGATGGCGAGGGCTCCGATGATGGTCGAAGCGGATCTCGAAGTTCCCGGGATGATGGACAGGCACTGGAATAATCCGATCAGAAAAGCATCTTTAAAGGAAAGATCATCGACAGACTCGATCCTCGGGAGTTTATTCTTTCTGGACTGCTCGACGAGGATGAGCACGAGACCGTAGAACGCAAGGGCCGCGCCGATGATGTACGGTGTCTGCAGATGTGCCTCCACATAGTCATCGAACAGAAGCGTGATGGCTACTCCCGGGATGCAGGCCACAACGACCTTGAACCACATCATGAAGATCTCTTTCTTCACGTAGCATTTCTTCTTTTCCATGCCGGGCATTTCTCCGTAGCCGAATGGCCACAGGCGTTTCCAGAATGTCACGACGACTGCCATGATCGCGCCGAGTTGGATCACGACGAAAAACATATTCTTAAACTCTTCGCTCTGATTGAGCGGAAGGAGTGCATCGATAAGGAGCATATGTGCGGTGGAACTGACCGGCAGCCACTCTGTGATGCCCTCTACGATTCCGATGATGATGAGTTTGGTCCATTCAAATACTGTCATTTTCTTTCCGCCTTTGGTAATATGGTTTCCAGTATAGCACACTAAGACAAGTCCATACTAATAAAGTATGCAGTGGTATTTCTGGCGCTGTTTATGGTGGAGGTTCTGATTGCGCTCTTTGCGCGTGGCGCAATCCGCGGATACCTGGGTGATGTCCTTGTGATACCGGCAGTCTATTTCTTCTTTAGGACAGTGTTTTTCCCGAAGGACGGGATATTCTCCGTGTATGTGCTCCCGTTCCTATGCTATTTCACCGGATGGGTCGCGGAGATCCTCCAGGCTTTTTCTTTTTCAAAAGCACTTGGCATCGACACCACAGCTCCGCTCGGCATCGCGCTTGGCGGAGTGTATGACCCAAAGGACGGCCTCTGCTACTTTATCGGCCTTCTCCTGATTGGGCTTTTCCTCGCAATGGAGACCCACTGGAAAGACGACCGCCGCTGGTTCTATCCGGTCGCCGTCTTCCTTCACTGGACATGGGGCTATATCCAGACATTTGCCGGATTTGTCGTGTTCCTGTGGTACATAAAGTGCCGCCACTTCTACTATAAAGGCGTGGTCCGGACGATCTGGCCGCACGGATCGGCGGTATCACTCGGAATGTTTATCTTTACGCCCTGTGAGCCGGATAAGGACGACGACAGCGACCGGGCGAAAAGAAGAAGGATCTATAACGAAGAAGTGGCTATCCATGAGTACGGACACACGTTCCAGTCACTGCTTCTGGGGCCGCTTTATCTTCTTGTGATCGGACTTCCGTCCATCATCTGGGCCAGCAGCAATCGTCTTGAGAAAATGCGACAGAAGAAGAATATCCCATATTCGAAGCTCTACTGCGAGAAATGGGCGTCCCACTGGGGCGAGAAAGTAACGAAAGAAAAGGCGGACTGGAGTTAATACTCAAGGATCTTTGCAGGTAATCTGTCTCTACTCGGAAAAAGTCGTAAAACACGCACAATTTTGTGCATTTTACGGATATAAATCCACGGTGCTTTTGCTGTATTATAACCACATAAAATTCCACACATATTTCGGGGAGGCGCCACCATGCAGAATGAAATGATCCTTATCCTGGATTTCGGAGGCCAGTACAACCAGCTCATCGCAAGAAGAGTTCGTGACTTAAGCGTTTACTGCGAAGTTCATCCGTACAACATGCCGATCGAAAAGATCAAAGAGATGAATCCGAAGGGTATCATCTTCACCGGTGGTCCGAGCAACGTCACAGATGACGATGCACCGAGATGCAGTAAAGAGATCTTCGATCTCGGTATTCCGGTACTTGGAATCTGCTACGGCGCCCAGCTTATGAACTATCTCCTTGGCGGTAAAGTCGCAACGGCTCCGGTCCGTGAATACGGTCACACCGAAGTCGATGTCAATAATGAGACAGCACTTTTCAAACATGTTTCCAGCAAGACAGTCTGCTGGATGAGCCATACCGTTTATATCGCGGAAGCCGCTCCGGGATTCACTGTTACGGCAACCACGAAGGCCTGCCCGGTCGCTGCCGCACAGAATGTGGAGAAGGGCCTGTACTGCGTACAGTTCCATCCGGAAGTTTCCCATACTGTGGAAGGCAACAAGATGCTCGAGAACTTCTTAAAGCGCGTCTGCAAATGCGCTTGTGACTGGAAGATGGATTCTTTTGTCGAGACATCTATCAAAGAGATCCGCGAAAAAGTCGGAAACGGTAAAGTCCTCTGCGCTCTTTCCGGCGGTGTAGACTCCTCTGTTGCGGCCGTTCTTCTTTCTAAGGCCGTCGGTAAGCAGCTGACCTGCGTATTCGTAGATCACGGTCTTCTCAGAAAGAACGAAGGCGACGAGGTGGAAGCGGTATTCGGTCCGGAGGGACCTTATGACCTCAACTTCATCCGCGTCAATGCCCAGGAGCGTTTCTACAGTAAGCTCGCCGGTGTCGAAGAACCGGAAAAGAAGAGAAAGATCATCGGCGAGGAATTCATCCGCGTATTCGAAGAAGAAGCAAAGAAGATCGGTGCGGTCGACTTCCTCGTCCAGGGCACCATCTATCCGGACGTTATTGAATCCGGCCTCGGCAAAAGCGCCGTCATCAAGTCCCACCACAATGTCGGCGGTCTTCCGGACTGCGTCGATTTCAAAGAGATCATCGAGCCGCTGCGCCTGCTCTTTAAGGATGAAGTAAGAAGAGCCGGCCTCGAGCTAGGTATACCGGAGAACCTTGTTTTCCGTCAGCCGTTCCCGGGTCCGGGTCTTGCGATCCGTATCATTGGTGAAGTCACTGCCGAGAAGGTTCGTCTCGTACAGGATGCCGATGCGATCTTCCGTCAGGAGATGGCAAAGGCCGGTCTCGACAGAAATGCGAACCAGTACTTCGCAGCCCTCACCAACATGCGCTCCGTCGGCTGCATGGGCGATGAGAGAACTTATGATTATGCATGCGTTATCCGCGCGGTCACCACGACCGACTTCATGACAGCCGAATTTGCCGAGCTCCCGTGGAGCCTGATCGGAAGAGTCTCTTCCCGAATCGTCAATGAAGTCAAGGGTATCAACCGAGTCCTCTACGACTGCACCGGGAAACCGCCGGCCACGATCGAACTCGAGTAAT
The DNA here is from genome assembly GCA_900317035.1 of uncultured Eubacteriales bacterium. GTDB lineage: Bacteria > Bacillota > Clostridia > Saccharofermentanales > Saccharofermentanaceae > Scatonaster. The sequence goes on along the minus strand of ONFC01000064.1, from coordinate 189 downwards.
GAAAAGACGCTGAAGTCCCCTGAAAACAGGGGACTTCATTTTTTTCTTCGCCGGCACAGAAGTGTTAAGTAAAATGACACAAATGTGTTAAGTAAAATTGCGCATATGTGTTAAATGAGGTATTGTTTCAATGGGAGATGATAAACATGGGTACATGGAACGCAAGTATAAACGGAAATGATACGGCGC
>ONFC01000112.1 GCA_900317035.1 uncultured Eubacteriales bacterium | reverse complement strand
CTTCAGGAGATGATCCAGGAAGTTTCCATCCCGATGGATGAGAGCGTCGAGGTCAAGGACGGAAAGAAAAAGGTTACGCAGAAGAAGCGTTATCCGGGATATGTTCTGATCAAGATGGTCTATACCGAAGAGATCTGGTACATCGTACGTAATACACGTGGTGTAACAGGCTTCGTAGGACCGAATGCCAACAAGCCGCAGCCGCTCTCCGATGAGGAACTCGCACTCATGGGCCTCGAATCCAGCTGGGTTCCGTCCGTGGACTACGAAGTCGGCGACTCTGTACGTATCATCTCCGGTCCTTTCGGAGACTGCGTAGGAACCGTCGAAGAGATGAACCTCGAGAAGCACATGGTTCGTGTACGTATCTCGATGTTCGGAAGAGAGACACCTGTAGAGATCGATTTCGCTCAGGTCGTAAGAGTTTGATAGAACTCTTGCAAAAGTATAATTGCTTATCACATCTCTTCGGAGATGAAAGAAATATCGGCACCGGGATAAGACGGGCCGGCAAGAAAATTATTTGGGAGGTGGCCGCACATGGCTAAAAAAGTTGTAGGGTACGTTAAACTTCAGATCCCTGCAGGCAAAGCAACACCAGCGCCGCCGGTAGGACCAGCTCTTGGACAGCACGGACTTAATATTGCCCAGTTTGTTAAAGAGTTTAATGAAAGAACAGCAAAGGATGCAGGTCTGATCATTCCTGTTATCATCACAGTGTATGCTGACCGTTCTTATTCTTTCATTACAAAGACTCCGCCGGTACCGGTACTGCTTAAGAAAGCTTGCAACATTGAGAAGGCTTCGGGTAAGCCGAACAAGGACAAAGTAGCAAAGATTTCTTTCTCGGAGTGCAAAAAGATCGCTGAGATCAAAATCGTTGATACAAATGCCGCAGACATCGAGGCTTGTGCACGTATGGTAGCTGGTACTGCCAGAAGCATGGGTATCGTTGTTACTGAGGACTGATTTGAAGGAGAGATAACATGAAAAGAGGAAAGAGATATACAGAGCTCGCAAAGCTCGTTGACAGATCTGTTTCTTACGATCCTTCCGAAGCAGTTCGTCTGGTTGTAGAAACAGGTAAAGCAAAGTTTGATGAGATGGTAGAACTTCACGTTCGTCTGGGTGTTGACTCCCGTCACGCTGACCAGCAGGTTCGTGGTGCTGTAGTTCTCCCTCATGGTACAGGCCGCACAAAGCGCGTACTCGTTATCGCTAAGGGCCCGAAGGCTGATGAAGCTCAGGCTGCAGGCGCAGAGTATGTAGGTGCTGAAGAGTACATCGATAAGATCGCTAATGAGAACTGGTTCGATTTCGACGCTCTCATCGCGACACCGGACATGATGCCGAAGCTCGGCCGTCTTGGTAAGGTCCTCGGCCCGAAGGGCTTGATGCCTACACCGAAGGCCGGCACAGTTACGATGGATGTAGCAAAAGCTGTTACAGATATCAAAGCCGGTAAGATCGAGTACCGTCTCGATAAGACAAACATCATCCACTGCCCGATCGGTAAGGTTTCCTTTGGTCAGGAGAAGCTCGAAGAGAACTTCAAGACCATCATGGATGCGATCATCAAGGCTAAGCCTTCCGCTGCTAAGGGTCAGTATCTGAAGAACGTTTCCATCTGCTCCACCATGGGCCCGGGTATCCGTGTAAACCCTGCAAAGCTGTAAGGAATAGAACGTTCAGGGGGCGTATCCACTCCCTACTCGGAAAAGTGCTTTCCGGGATGGATATCCTAACTTAATAAAATATCCACTGCTGAAGACAGCGGGAGAGCGATCGTAAACGTTAAGTCGTCCCGCCGAGGTGAGGAACCGTATTGAGTACTTGATACCCCTCGCGAAACAGCGTGGGGTATTTTAGTAATCAATATAAGGAGGTAAAAAGATCATGCCAAGTGAAAAGATTTTGGAAGCAAAGAAGAAGATCGTTGCTGATCTGGTAGCTAACTACAAAGAAGCACAGTCCTTTGTTTTCGTAGATGCTCGTGGCCTGACAGTAGAACAGGATACTGCTCTTCGTTCTGAAATGCGTAAGAACGGCGTCTGCTACAAGGTTGTTAAGAACACGACACTGAATCTCGTCTTCAAGGAGCTCGGTATCGAAGGTCTGGACGATATGTTCAAGGGCCCGACAGCTGTTGCTTATTCCAAAGAAGATATGATGGCGCCTGCTAAGGTTAGCAAGAAGTTTGCTGATGATTTCGAGAAGCTCACAATCAAGGGCGGAATCATCGAGGGCAAAGTTGCAACTGTTGCAGAGGTCGAGGCTCTCGCAGCTGTTCCGTCCAAGGATGTACTGCTCAGCCAGATCGTCTATGCATTGCTCTTCCCTATTACAAAGCTCGCTATGCTCACCAAAGCTGCTGCAGAAAAGCTTGAAGCTGAAGGCGGCGTAGCTGCTCCGGCTGAGGCTGCTCCGGCAGAAGAGGCTCCGGCGGAAGCTGCTCCGGCAGAAGAGGCTAAGGCAGAAGAGCCGGCCGCAGTTGCTGCTGAAGCAACAGAAACACCTGCTGAGTAATATCAGCGGCCGGGGTTGACCCTCGGCGACCTACTAGTTATGCCGTAAGGCTTTTATGAAAAAATTAATGGAGGAATAATAAAATGGCTAGTGAAAAAATTACTAAGCTTCTCGAAGAAATCAAGACACTGTCCGTTATGGAACTGTTCGAGCTCGAGAAGGGTATCGAAGAAGAATTTGGCGTATCTGCAGCTGCTGTAGCAGTTGCTGCTCCTGCTGCAGGCGGTGACGCTGGTGCTGGTGCTGCTGCTCAGACAGAGTTCACAGTTAACCTCAAGAGCGCTGGTGCTCAGAAGATCGCTGTTATCAAGGTTGTTCGTGAGCTCACAGGTCTCGGCCTGAAGGAAGCTAAGGAACTCGTTGACAACGCTCCTAAGGCTGTTAAAGAGAACGTTTCCAAGGAAGAGGCTGATGCAGCTGCTGCTAAGCTTCAGGAAGCTGGCGCTGAGGTTGAGATCAAGTAATATCTTACGTTACGCGTAAAACAGATTTTTCAAAAACCGCCGTTGATCGTAAAGATCAGCGGCGGTTTGCTTTTTTGTATTCGGACTGTGATGGATGATTGACATGGATACCTCGAATTGCTAAACTCGAATTGGGGTTGTATATGTTAACGTAGGCGAAAATCAAACATCTTTTGTAAGAGTTTCTCATTTGATTCCGTTTACTGGTTTTTGCGAGTGCATCGCTTTATTGTGTTTGCTGTTTTTGATGGCATTTCAAAAGTGATGGCTCACTTAAGGCATGCATATGCATCAGCTGATTCAAAACAGAGTATCAATATATCTCGAAGAAACAAAAACAAAGAATGGAGAAAACATATGAAAAACAGAAAAGTAAGTAAAATTCTGATAAGCGTCTTATTTGTGATTGCTATCGTTATGGTTTGTGCTTGTTCAAAAGAAAAGGAAACAGATAAGGCAAGTGGCGAGGTGACAAGTAATATGGCAGATTCGAGCGTTCAAGTATCCGAATCCGAAGAGTCCGGAACTCCGACGGAGGATTCCTCTGGATCGGAGTCCGAATCTGATCAGGTGACAGAGGATACATCAAAGGAAGAGAAGCAACCGACGTTTGAAGTTAAATCAGGCGAGGAAATGGAGAAAAACTTTCTGGATGCTTGTGAAAAGATGGGCATCAAAGTACAGAAACGTGAATACGATGGAAAATACGACTATTTCGCCATGGAACCGGATTACAAGGGGGCCTTTATGGTCTGCCCGGATGAAGTGACGGCTCAAAAAGAACATCAGGAAGTCCTGGACTACGGAGGATGGTACGAGGAGGATAAAGTAGTTCGTGAAATCAAAGAATCAAAGGATGGATTCGAGTTTATTGCATATTACTGTGAGAATAAGGAAACAAAAGAGACACTTATATTTGTTGAGGCATATAGTCAGAATATAACCTTTGAATTTGAAGCCTGGAATACTGAGAAAGTACATATGATAGAAGACCTTTTGAGCGAGCTGGGCGTTATTCTTTAATTTGTTAGAAAATGCTTGACACCAAGGGCGTCTGCTGATAAGATTTAATGGCGTCAAAAAACGCGTGGAATATGGCGGCATAGCTCAGCTGGCCAGAGCGTCCGGTTCATACCCGGCAGGTCGTAGGTTCAAATCCCACTGCCGCTACCACTTCCACGGCCCGTTGGTCAAGCGGCTAAGACAACGCCCTTTCACGGCGTAGACAGGAGTTCGATTCTCCTACGGGTCACCAGAAGTAATTGCCTCGGAGCAGTAACGCTCCGGGGCATTTTTACTTTCTTTCCATCTTCCCATTTGACATTTTTCTCCGTATAATAAGTTGTAGCGTCTGATGAGGACGCAATGGGGGTAAGAAAAAATTTCATATCTTGGAGGGAAACGTATGAAAAAAATCGTGGCAATGCTGCTTACGGTTTCTATGGTCGCCGGTATCGCGGTCGGCTGTAAGAAGTCGGACAGCAAGAAAGAAAGCACGACAGAGAGCACGGAAAGCCAGTCCAGCGAATCCTCGACCGAAGCTTCTACAGAGGCTCCGACATCGGCAGAGCCGGAAGGCACAAAGCCGGCAGAGGATCCGGATGCGGGAACCCGTGCGACAACAGAAGTCAAAGATGGCGCATATGCCATGGACGAGGCTTTTAACGATCCGAGTACATTTAAGTGGATGACCTACACCGAGTCTGGCGGTGATTGGGAAGTCGTCTGTGAGAATGGTGAGATGGTCGCAAAGATCAAGTCCACCGGAACGAAGGAGTACTCCTGCCAGCTGTACTTCGATGGTGTATCTCTGATGAAGAATGCGAAGTATAAGCTCGACTTTGATATCAAGAGTGATGCACCGAGAACGTATGAGTGGAGATTCCAGCTTAATGGCGGTGACTACCATGCGTATGCCGGCGAACAGCATGTGGAACTCGGAACTTCCTGGACACATGTTACGAAGGAATTCGTCATGGAGGAAAAGAGCGATCCGTCCCCGAGATTCTGCTTTAACATAGGTAACGACGGTTCTATCAAGGACGCACATAACGTCTATATCGATAATGTAACTCTGGTGATCCTGGACTGCTCTCAGGCGGAGAAAGTCGATAACGGTCCGGCGATCAACCCTGTTTCCGTCAATCAGACAGGTTATCAGCCGAAGGACCCGAAGACCGTATTCGTCGATGGTACGATGAGTAAGACTTTCCAGATCGTAGATGCGAAGACATTTGATATCGTTTACGAAGGCGAGCTTACAGCTCCATATTCATGTGCAGCTGCCGGCAGTGATATCGTATCCGGTGATTTCTCTGATTTCGATAAACCGGGCACATACTTCATCCGTACATCTTCTTCCGGAAGCTCGTATAAGTTTGAGATCGCAGACAATGTCTACGACGAGGCGCTGAAGGCTTCCATCCTGATGCTCTACACCCAGCGCTGCGGCTGCGAAGTCAAGGCGGACATCGGTGAGGCGTATGCGGATTATACTCATCCGGCATGCCATATGGAACAGGCAAAGATCTATGGCACAGATAAGATGATCGATGTCAGCGGCGGCTGGCATGACGCCGGCGATTACGGCCGTTATGTGGTTCCGGGTGCGAAGACCATCGCTGACCTTTTCATGACATATCAGGACACCGGCTACAAGGCAGACGATCTGGGCATCCCGGAGAGCGGCAACGGTGTGCCGGATATCCTCGACGAAGCCAGATATGAGCTCGAGTGGATGTTCAAGATGCAGGCGGAAGACGGCGGCGTATACCATAAGGTAACCTGCGATAACTTCCCGGCAACTGTTATGCCGGAAGAAGAGACCAACCAGCTTCTGGTCCTTCCGGTCTCCACCACTGCGACGGGTGATTTTGCCGCGGTAATGGCGAAAGCATCCATCATCTTTAAGGATATCGATAAGGATTTCGCAGATAAGTGCCTCGAGGCTTCCAAGAAGGCATATGCGTACATGGAGGCGAATGCTGCCTCTGATACGACGGGATTCCTGAATCCTTCCGACGTTTCCACCGGTGAGTATCCGGATGCCGTCAACAAGGATGAGTTCTTCTGGGCTGCTGTGGAACTGTATCTGGCAACCGGCGAAGACACCTATCTTGCGAAGGCAAAAGAACTCTACTCCGATTCGATGGAGCTCGGCCTCGGCTGGATCGAGATGGGTCTTTACGGCGTACATGCATACCTGCGTACTGAGACATCCTTCCAGAAGGATGCGGAGTTTACTGAAAAGCTGAAGAACCGCGTAGTCGAACAGGCGAAGGCGGATCTGGAGAAGGCGAAGAAGGACGGCTACTACAATGCCATGGGTACAAACTATCCGTGGGGCAGTAACCTGACCGTTTCGAACAACGGTATCCTCTACAACCTGGCATACCTTGTTTCCAACGATAAGGAACTGAAGGATCTTTCTTCCTATCAGGTCGACTACATCATGGGTATGAACGTCTGCGGTTACAGCTTCCTTACCGGATTCGGCACGAATGCGGCGGAACACCCGCACCACAGACCGTCCCAGGCGAAGGGCAAAGCAGTTCCGGGTATGGTCGTTGGCGGACCGAACGGCGAACCGGCAGACCCGTATGCGATCTCCGTTCTTTCCGGAAAAGCACCTGCCCGCTGCTACTGCGATAACGATACCGCTTACTCGATCAACGAGGTAGCGATCTACTGGAACTCTCCGTTCATCTATATCCTGGCAGCAAAAGCCGCGAAGTAATAATTCGTA
>ONFC01000182.1 GCA_900317035.1 uncultured Eubacteriales bacterium | reverse complement strand
GCAGCATCTCCGGCAGCATGCGAAGCTCCAGGATCCCACTTTCTCTCTTGGCGCCGTCGATCCAGTCCTTATATTCCTGCGGAGAACGGCGGATAAAGTCATGCCAGTCCACCAGATCGCGGGTATACGTCAGACAAGGAAACTCTTCTTTATCCAGTTCCTCCGGATAGTTATCGTGATAGTTCTCTTCACAGGCGATCCCGTTATGCTTCCTGGCAAGTTCTTTTACCATCGTGGACTTCCCCGCGTAGGAAGTACCGATCACGAAGTAGGCATTTTCAAAAAATAAGTGTTTATCCATAGTTTTATATCCTTCATACAGTAACTGGCACTCGTTCCGCGCATTATTCTACATTTTGTTTTACAGCACGAGTGCAAATGTCGAACAATATGTCGAATACTGCTCTCATTTTACATTTCATTCGACACTCCCTACACAAATGTCGAACGATGTGTCGAATACTGCGCCCATTTTACACTTTGTTCGACACTCACTACACAAATGTCGAACGATGTGTCGAATACCGCGCCCATTTTACACTTTGTTCGACACTCACTACACAAATGTCGAACAATATGTCGAACAACATAAAAAACTTAGTCCGGACAAGTTCCCATCCGAACTAAGTTGAGTATATCATCTATTCTCATCGCCGAGAAACAGCCTCGTGGTATAAAGTGGTAAAAAGATCAGTGTGCTCTCAGAAACTGCTCCACTTCTGCCTTTCCCCGAACTGCCGGGATCCCGCCTCTTTTCTGGACGCATAACGCGGCAAAAGCACTGCCGGTCCGCGCGCAGTTCAGAAGGTCCTCCCAGGCCATCTCGTCTATACCTACACCATACGAGAGCCAGCAGCTTAAAAACCCTCCCCAGAAGGAATCACCCGCGCCCGTCGTATCCGTGCATTTTACAGAGAATGCAGCTACCCGTTCCTTGATATCTTTTCTTGCAATCAGGACGCCCTCACTTCCGAGCGTGATGGCTACAAACTTCGGGCCCATGGCTAATAACCGGTCTGCCGCCTCCTCGAGGACAGCGCACCCCGTCAGAAGTAAACTCTCTTCATCAGAAACCTTCAGCACGTCTGCCAGTGGGACCGCCGAGCGCATCACCTCGACCGCGGTCTTTTCGTCCGGCCACAGCGATGCTCTATAATTCGGATCATAAGAGATCACCGCGCCGGAATCTTTCGCAATTCTTACCGCCTCGAGCGTCGCACTTTTAGCAGGTTCATCCGTCAGCGAAAGGGAGCCGAAGTGGAAGATTCTGCACATCGAGAGGATCTCGCGATCCAGTTCGTCGGAGCGGAGCATCGTGTCCGCGCCGGGCTTTCTGGCAAAAGAGAACGTCCGCTCCCCGTCCTGGTCGAGCCCGACAAATGCCAGCGTCGTAAACTGCTCCGGATCCCGGATCACCGCCCGGGTCCCGATGCCCTCTTTTTCCAGCGTTTCGAGAAGGAACCGGCCGTGCATGTCGTCTCCGACTTTCCCGATAAATGCCGTCTTATATCCGTAGTGGCTCACGGCGGTAAGAAGATTTGCCGGCGCTCCGCCCGGATTCTGCTCGAAAAGCTTCATTCCGTCCGCACTTTTTCCCGACTCGGTAAAGTCGATCAGGAGCTCACCAAGGGCCACCACATCGTACCAATCCTCCTTAAGAAGCTCCAGCACGCGCCTTTCCCTGCCGATCATGACTTCGTTAAAGAAGCACTCACTACGATACTCCTTATTTACCCGGATCGCTTCATCGATATCCACATAGGAAAGCTGAAAGCCCGCTTCCGCCTCGTAATCATCGAGGTGCTGCTGTCCCGGCTGCTCCTCGGTTCTACATAGAAAATAGAAGTTCTCCTGCTCGAAGATCGTGTCCGGATCGCGGTCGCTTCTTTGTCTTCTGAGGACACTGCCATATTCGCGGATGCTTTCGGGAATGACGTCCAGCCCGACCTCTTCCTTCACCTCACGAAGAAGCGCTTCCTTCTTATCTTCGTTCTCGTGCATGCCGCCACCGGGAAACTTATAGTATTTCTCATTGGTCGCATAGACCATGGCGATCTTATCTCCCCGGAAGATGATCCCCCGCACCGAAGGCCTGCGGAAGACTTTGCTTAAGCCTTCGTAATCCTTAAGATCGATTTCAAACAGTCGTCTCATCGTTTCTCCCTTTCATTGAAATGTGATGCTGCTGATTAATCATGAGATGAGCGAATGAAGTCTTCAAGCTCATCCAGCTTCCACCATCTCTTCCAGTCCAGATAAAGCGCCACAGAAATAACAAGCCATATAACGAGATGGAAAACGGCGATATTTATTTCTCTTTTGGCATGATCTGCCGCCTCGAAGTGATTCCCGAAGTAGTTCTGATCTACATTCGAAGGGTTATAGTGGATCTGCACGGAATCGCCCGTCTTTGTGTAGGAGCCGAGGTTTCCGGTAGTACGGCAGTAGTAACTCCCTTTTATAGTTCTTCCATCTACCTCGAACTCGTATTCCACATCCAGCACATCGCTATCGCCGGATGAATGGGTTACAGTGCCCCATGTAGTCGCCGTACACAGCTTTTTCAGATCAGTTCTTCTATTATATTGATCTATCGCAGCAAAGAGAAAAACGACGAAGATCACACCAAGAACAGCCACAATGATAAAAAAGGGCTTCTTCTTTAAGTGGAAAAACATGCCATCGTATTTATATAGGTTATCCATCGTCGTTCTCCCGGCGATTTATGCCTCTTTCCAGCTCAGCCTGCAGGAAGTGATCTCGCTTCCGTCTCTTACTATTCTAAACAAATCCCCGTCTTCTGTCTCCATCTTCTCGATGTCCAGTTTTTCTCCGGAAAAGGACTGTCCGCCGTAGTGTATCTCCAGGCTCACCGGATCGTGGGTCTTGAAGAACTCGATATCGTAGGTATTCAGCATAAACCGCACGTATTCGATATTATTTGTGTGATAGCAGTAGTCCAGGCTCGTGGAGCGCACATTGATCGAGTCCACTGCTTCGGTGCCCGTCTTCGGGAACCGCGTGAACTCCGGTCCTTCCTCCTCCGAAGGATGTGCCATATCCGGGGTAAAGCCCACTGTCTCAGCCTTACGGATCCTTCCGCCTTCAAGATCAATGGCGGCAAGCTCGGTCCTGGCATGCAGGAATTTCTCTCCATCCGCTCCTTCCACGATCGTATCGAGGATGAGCTTCACGGCGGAATACTTCGATATAAAGCGCCAAGTCGGCCGCCGGTAAAAGAGGAAACTGTTCTTCGCGATCAGCCACATCGCCTTATATTTCTCCATCGCCACGATACCGTCGATGCCGAGATCTCCCATATGCTCAGTAACGGCATTCTCCACGATCTCATCTGCAGCCAGGATAGATAGTTTCAGCTTACTGTCACACATACTTCCCGTGACATAGGAATTCTTTTTATAAATCATGCTTCGTTTCTTATCTCCTTCTAGGACATTTCTGAAGAGATCTTTCTTCGAAATGAGCATGAATTATTATATCACTTCATCGTCAAGAGAATTGCTTTTCCGGTCTTTTAAATCAGACTATTGACTCTCCCCTTAGGGCACCC
>ONFC01000110.1 GCA_900317035.1 uncultured Eubacteriales bacterium | reverse complement strand
GGGGCTTATTCTCTCGCTCATCGTCACCATCGCGATCCTGATCTATGTCGCAAGAAAGATCCTCCGCCCATTCCATCAGATGAGCCGGTTCTCCGAGGAGCTCGCGCGCGGCAATCTGTCCGTCGCCATGAAAGAAGATAAGAACAAATTCTTCGGGCGCTTCCTCTGGGGTATCGATATGCTCCGTGATAATCTCGAGTCAAATAAAGAGCGCGAGCTCGAGCTTCAGAAGGAAAAGAAGACGCTGATCCTCTCTCTTTCCCACGACATCAAGACTCCTCTTTCCGCGATCAAACTCTACTCCAAGGCCCTAAGCGAAGACATCTACGATTCCGAAGAGCAGCGCCGCGCCGCCGTTACCGGCATCGCACATAATGCCGATGAGATCGAGAAATACGTCTCTGATATCGTCGCCGCATCGAAGGAAGATTTCCTCAATCTGGAAGTCACGATGAGCGAGTTCTATCTCAAAGAAGTCATGGACCGTATCAAAGTGCTTTACGAGGAGAAATTCCTTTCGCAGCGGACAGATTTTTCCATCTCCGATTACAGCAATGCACTTCTATCCGGAGATCCTGCCCGCCTCGAGGAGGTCCTCCAGAACATCCTCGAAAATGCGATCAAGTACGGTGACGGGAAATGGGTAAAGATCAGTTTTTCTGACGAAGAAGACTGCCGTCTCATCACGGTCACCAATAGCGGATGCAGCGTAAAAGAAGAAGAGATCCCGCATCTTTTCGAGTCTTTCTACCGTGCCTCCAATGCGGAGAGAGCACCCGGCTCCGGCCTCGGTCTTTATATCGCAAGATCCCTCATGCGCATGATGAACGGTGACATCTTCGCGACAAAAGAAAACACCGGGGATTTCTCCGTCACCGTCGTGGTGAAGAAGGCCTGATCCCCGGCGCTTCTTGCTGAAGCTGTTTCCTTTCTCCTCGGAGCACCTTTCTATTCTTTAGCGCCCCCAGCCTCAGCGTGCTTCAGTTTCCTTTCCTTTTTCGGGTAGTATGCTTATTTATTGTCCTCCGCAGCATCCGGCTCCGTGGCCTTCTCTGCTGCCTGTTCGAGGTTCTGCTCCTTGGCCGGCTCACTTGCCTGCTCCGTCACTTTCTCTGCAGCCTGCTCACTTGCGCCTGCTGCGCTTCCAGTGCTTTTCGACGGGCCTGTGCTTTTGCCTTCGCCTTCTTCACCTTAGACTTGATCACAAAGAACAAGATCAGGAAGATGATGGCCGCAAGCAGGAATGCCCACCAGCCGGAGATAAAGAACATGAGGATGCTCTCGAGGAATCCGAGGAAGCTGTTCCATGATTCCTTCGCCTTCTTGGAAACACGTGTGCCAAAGTCATCGTCTTCTTTCGGTGCTTCCTTTTCCTTCTTGATTTCTTTCTCTGATACTTTATGGACTGTGACGGTCACATAGGAATATGCAACGTCGCTTTCGAGCATGCTCATCTGAGTTTTGATGTCAGAGATCGTCACTGCCAGATTACGGAGCTCCCGCTGGATCTCCAGCGCGATCGCCTCATCCTGTGTCTCGTTATACTGCTTCATATAGCGGTCGTATTCCGCCTCGTAAATCTCCAGATCGTTCTTCAGTGTGCCGTATCTGGTCGCTACATTATCTACGCTCGAGTTCTTCGAACGAAGCGTTCCGATACCCTCTGTCGCAGAGACAAATGACTCATAGTATTCGGACGGGATACGGATCGTTGCCGTGTAGTAATAATCCTTATCCTCTTCGTCAATAATATATCTGCCGCTGCCGTTATTTCCGTCCGACTGGCTTTCTCTTTCGATAAAACCGTGGAACTCCGCGATCTTCGTCTTCAGCGCAGTCAGAGACTCTTCAAAAGTCAGCGTATCGATCGACATCGTACAGCGATACACCAGCATCTCTTTTGAAGCATCAGCCTTCACATCCTGACTATCTGTCGGTGCGGCAGGATCTGCCTTCTGATACATTTCATCTGCAGCTTCCCATTCAGCATCCGCGCCATAGTCCATCGAAAGCTTCTGCCGCCCGTTTAAATTGGCAGCCGTTGTCTCGTATGCGATATCTTCGTAATACTCATCTATCTCTTCTACAGTATCATTATGCTCTCTGGTGGATTTCTTTTTCGAATCAGATGACTTCTTCCCGCAAGCTACGATAAATGAACCGCCGATCATCAGCGCCAGCATTATAGTAATGATTTTCTTCTTCATAAGATCCTTCTCCTATCGAATCGTTTCTGATAAATAGACGAAGCATCTTTTTCATCTGTTGCAACTTTTTCTAAATTTTTTCAAAACCCCCTCCGCGCCAGACATCCCCATCTAGAGCAGAGCTCTCTCAAACATCGTTCGTATCTCATTCATATCCAGCACCGAGCCATCTCCTTCAAATGTCGCCATCAGATTCAGGCCGAAGAATATCCCGCTCTTCCTGTACTCATCGATCTTTTTCAGAAACCTGTCTCTTCGATAGTCCGGATCATCCACAAGGCCAAAATGTTCATGATAGACCTCTCTTCTTCTTTTTTTATCCCACAGCGTAAAATCTGGTGCGTACACTTTCCCGTCTTTTGTCTTCACAACCTGCTCATACCGGTACGGGATCCCCATCTCATAAAACATATCCGCCAGAAACACTTCCGACTTCGACCTTACCATCTCACCACGTTTGGTCTGGTAGATCCTGTACTCCGAAAGGTAATTGCTCTGCCTGTATTTCTGCCCCGCCCATACTTCCGCCAATTCATCATCCGTCAGCAGTACCGGCTCCACCAGTGCTTTTCGAGCCGTACTCATCTTCGAATACACCATATCTGCTCTTTCTTTCTCGAGGAGGCCGATATACCGCCTTAGCTGGCTCAGCTCTTTTTCGATCCTCCGCCTTACCCGTTCAAGATAATCCTTCTTTATCAGCGCACGGACAAGTTCTTCGTTCTCCTTGGAGATATACTTCCCGCTTTGTTCTTTCGTGTCTTTTCGAAGATAGTATCGCGCATGCCCATTACAGGTAGTCGTTCTGATATGCCCGGATGGCAGATCTTCCAGCTCCATGAGTACTTGCTTATGCTTCTTTTCCAATTGCTTCATCCTAGCGTTCAGGTCATCAAGGAGTATCATGTTCCACCTCCGATTTATACGTAATCTGATGATAGTCTCAACCTCAGAAAGCTCGCAATATTTTATAGTACATATTTTATTGTTCTTACTTATAATCTGAGAAATCTCATAGCTAGTGCTTATAAACTCAGCCAAATTTCGCGATTTGAAGATTTTGTACTACTGTTTTTTTATGCCTGATAATCCGAATTTTCGATAATCGACTTTTTGGCTTATTGCTTGATAAGCCATATTTTGTTTTTTCATATTTTTGGATTATTCCCATCGAAAAGCACTTAAGCCATATCTCCATTTTCTCCAGTTATGGCTTACATCTAACTAATCCATTTTTGCATTTTTCTGATTTTTGGCTTATTCCTTCTCAAACCCCCATCAGCCATATTCTATATTTTTAGTTTTTCGGCCTACTTTCACCGATCCATCCTCCCGAAAAGCACTCTCCCCCACCATTCCCGCACTCCTTTTCACTTCCCTCCCCACCCATTTAATGATTGTTTAATAATTCCAGCGGTAAGATGTAGTCACAGAATGAGAAACCGGGTCGGCGTACCCCTCCTAAAACAACCGTCGCCGGCCCCCGCCTCCTTCTTAACCACAAAAAACACAAACCAAATACATGACGCGAAAGGATAATAGAAAATGTTTTTCCGCATCCTGAAAAAAGAACTGAAAAAGAAAAAGGCCATGAACCTGATCGTGCTGCTGTTCATCACACTGGCAGCGATGTTCGTAGGCGCCGGCTTAAATAACGTCATCTCCGTCATGAACGGGTCCGGCGCATATCTCGAGAAGGGAGGCGTCGGGGATTACGTCATCATCACGATGGGCAGAAATTCCATCGGTGCTCTGGACGAGATGCTCAAAAATGAAAAAGCGATCGACGGTTACCGGCTCGATACTGCGATCTACGGTTCCCGGGACTCTCTGAAAAAAGGCGACGGAAGTAAACTCGAGACGAGAAACGTTCTCCTGATGCAGGATCTCTCCGCTTCGACATTCCACTTTTTCGATGAAAATAATCAGACTCCCCGAGCACTTGAACCCGGCCATTGCTATGTTACCGGTAACTTCCTGAAGAAGAATGACATGAAGCCCGGTGACATCCTTGAAGTCGGTCAGGGCGATGTCACTGTACGTCTCATCATCGACGGCAGATTGAAGGATGCGCTTCTCGGATCCGCCTTCATGGGCAACACCCGGATCCTGATGCATTCGAATGAATTCAATCAGTTCCTTTCCAACGAAGAGATCCGCACGAGTTACGCCGGCCAGATCTGCTGCATCGACACAAACGATGTCTCCGCAGTGGAGGAGGCGACCACGAAGTGCTCCAATGTCAACTTTTCCCAGCCGAAAAGCACTGTTGCGATGTGCTATGTCATGGACATGATCGTTGCCTTCATCGTGCTGATCCTTTCCGTCTGCCTGATCATCCTGTCCTTCGTCGTACTTAAGGTTTCGCTTTCGTTCACTATCTCGAAGGAATATAGAGAGATCGGCGTCATGAAGGCCATCGGCATCAAGAACAGAAAGATCCGCTTCCTGTATCTGACGAAGTATCTCGGACTTGCGATCGTCGGTTCTGTCCTGGGCTTCTTCCTGAGCATCCCGCTTGGCAAGCTCCTCCTTTCTTCCGTCACCGAGAACATGGTGCTTGAGTCCGATCTCGGCATCGCGATCAACGCCATCGGTGCGATCGCCGTCGTCCTCACGATCGTTCTCCTTTCTTACCTTGCGACCCGTATTGTCAAGAAAGCAACTCCGGTCGATGCGATCCGTACCGGAAGCAGCGGCGAGCGTTACAACAAGAAGAGCAAGCTTCACTTAAGCCGTTCCAGAAGAGCCGGTACGTCCTCTTTCCTCGCGATCAACGACACCGTCAGCAGCCCGAAGAGATACATCTCCATCGTCATCGCATTTACACTGTGCATGCTCTTTGTCCTGATGCTGGTAAACACCACGAACACCATGCGGAGTGAAAACCTGATCAGTTCCTTCGGAACAAGAAGTGATCTTTATCTCGACAGTGTTTCTGAATCCATGAGCATCATGGGCAATGACATGGATTACATGGAGAAATACTTCGACGAGAAAGACAGAAAGCTCGCCGAGCTCGGTCTCCCGGGACACTTCTCCCAGGAATGGCAGTATAAATATAACGTTAATTTCAATGGCAAGCAGAGCAAGATCGTCTGCGAGCATGGCTTCAGAACGAATTTCGAAGATCTCGTTTTCTCCTCCGGCACACGCCCGCAGAAAAGAAATGAGGTCGCTATTACGAAGCTGCTGAGCAAGGAACTCGGCGCGAAGATCGGAGATACCGTCACGATCGATTTCGGATCAGAGAAGCTCGACTGCGTCATCACTGCATATTACCAGTCATTCAATCAGCTCGGTCAGGTCATGCGCCTGCACCCCGACGCTCCGGTCGATCCGAAATACATGGCCGCGACCATGGCTTTCCAGATCACATTTGACGATCATCCGAGCGCCAAAGTGATTGAAGAGAGAAAGGAGATCATCGCTGCGAATTTCACGAATGACTCCGTTGAGAACTGTGCCGAGTATGTTGCCTCCTGCATCCAGGTCGTACCCACCATGCTTGCTGTACAGTATCTGCTCCTCGGGATCACGATCCTCGTGGTCATCCTGATAACGATCCTGATGGAGGTCTCCTTCATCGCGGACGAGAAGAGCCAGATCGCCCTTCTAAAAGCACTCGGTTTCAGAAGCAGGAAGATCTCTCTCTGGCACGTCCTGAGATTCGGAATCGTCGCACTCTTTGCCATGATCCTCGCCGCCGTGCTCTCGATCCCGATGACAAACCTCTGCATCAGCCCGATCTTCGGCATGATGGGCGCCGCCAAGATCACCTATGCGATCAAGCCGCTTGAGATCTTCCTTCTGTACCCCGGCATCATCGTGATCACGACCCTGATCGTCGCTTTCCTGACATCGCTTTCCACAAGATCGATCAAGTCGAGCGACACCGCAAATATCGAATAATACCACTGCAAAAGCACTTGTCCGCCGCTTCGGCGAGACCACTATTGGAGGATTATAAAAATGAAAAAAGTTATGGAAGTTAAAGATCTCTGCAAGACATACGTTATCGAGAAGCGTCAGAACAACGTTCTGAAGAATGTCAGCTTCGACATCGAAGAGGGCGAGATGATCGGTATCATGGGCCCGTCCGGCTCCGGCAAAAGCACCCTTCTCTATTCCATCTCCGGTATGGATAAGGCGACCTCCGGCGAGGTGATCTTAGATGGAAAGAAGATCACCGATCTTTCTGAAAAAGAACTCGCTTCCGTCCGTCTCAATGACATGGGCTTCATCTTCCAGCAGATGTTTATGATGAAAAACCTGACCATCATGGATAACATCCTGCTTCCTGCCGTGGAGTGTGAAAAGAGCAGTGAAACTCGAAAAGAAAAAGTCGCACGCTGCGAAGAGCTGATGAGAAAACTCGGCATCATCGAGATCGCCGATAATGACATCAACGAAGTCAGCGGCGGCCAGCTCCAGCGCGCCTGCATCGCCAGGTCCATGGTCAATAACCCGAAGATCCTCTTCGCAGACGAGCCGACCGGCGCGCTGAACCGCCAGTCTTCCGCCGAGGTCATCGGCGAGATCGAGAAACTGAATGCCGAGGGCACGACCGTCCTGATGGTCACCCACGATGCGAAGGTCGCTTCCCGCTGCTCCCGCGTCCTCTATATCTCCGATGGCAACATCAAGAGCGAATACCGGATGCCGGAAGGCCTCTCCGACAGAGACAGAGAGCGCGCCCTCAACAACTGGCTGATGGAGCTGGGCTGGTAATAGTAAAAAAAGAAAGTTTTCTCGTGCTGTCCTCGGCTTCGCCTGCGGAGGCACTTTGAAAACTTCTTTTTTTACCCGTGACTCGCTCCCGCGCATTTTTCCTCTCTGGGAGAGGCACTTTGAAAACTTCTTTTTTTTGCGTGACTTGTCTCTCACGGTATTCTTTCTTTGCGTGACTCGCTCCCGCGCATTTTTCCTCTCGTGGGGTCGCTCCCGCGCATTTTTCCTCTCCGGGAGAGGCACTTTGAAAACTTCTTTTGCATATTAAAAAGGGAAATGTGTAACCTTTGAGTGGCGAGTTTTGCGTAAGCAAACTGTTTGATGCCACGAGATGTTACACATTTCCCTTTTTGATTTAATTGCAAAAAATTACATCATCGTTTTCTTGAGGATGCTGAGCAGATCGGATCCGTCGATGCCGTCGCTGATGTCGAGTCCGCCCTTATCAGACTTCTTCGGCTCTTCGACCTTGTCATCTTCATCCTTCATGAACTTCTTGAAGAAGCCGCCGAGGAAAGATCCGCCATCGTCATCAGACTTTGCAGCCTTCTCGCGCTCTTCTGCTTCCTTCGCGATGGACTCCGGAGAATCCGGCTTCGCCAGAGAGGAGATCGAAGAGAGAACGGACGGTGCAATAGAAGAAAGGATCTGGTTGGACTGGCCTTCGTTGATGCCTGCCTTCTTCGCGATAGAAGAGATGAAATTATCTTTATCATCACCCATGATCTTGCCGATGATCTTATTACCGTCTTCCTCATCCGCATCCTTGATCTGAGAGGAAACTTCTCTATCATCCTCATGCTGGGAAAGCGCGCCGAGAAGTGACTTTGCACCGGCGGAGGAAGAAGCATTCTTAGTCATAGAACCGATCAGAGAAGGGATCGCCGAGGAGAGTGCTTTTTCAATCTGATCCGGATCGACACAGACGAATTTGACGTCAAACTCTTAAGAATCGTACTTACAAGATCCATAGGAAACACCTGCCTTATTCATAAATTAGATACCATGATTTTACCACATTTCCAGCTTCACGCGCAGGATCCTTGAGAGGAAACGGCGGACCCACGGGCAGCCGGAACGCTGGATATCCAGGTTGTGATCGCCGAAGCGGACGAGGTCGGAGAGTTCTTTTTCCGAGATCTCGCCGGAACCGAATTCCGCCTTCTTACGGATCGACTCGGCCACACGCGACGGCGGCGCCTCAAGGATGGAATTGTGCATCGCGAAGTACGACGTATAGATCGAAGCTTTCTTATTCATCGATGCCCTTCTTATCCTTATCTTCCAGAAAAGCACATATCCC
>ONFC01000106.1 GCA_900317035.1 uncultured Eubacteriales bacterium | reverse complement strand
CAAGGATCCGACCGATCGTGGTTTTCCCGCAGCCCGGCATACCGATGAGGATGATCATTTTATCAAACAATGTATCTCCTCCCTTCACACGACTGACCCCGTCTGATTTATCTCATACTATTAGTATATCAATTCATATCTGAAAAGGCAGACCGAAAACGAAAGTAATCAGTAAAAATCGCGAAATTTCATGCAATATCTCTTATTTCGTATTAATTCTCCCTTTGCTATAATTGTTTCTGTTTGAGAAAGGTCCATCCTTTCTTTTCTATTTCATCAGGTTTTCAGGCAGAAAGGTTTCATCATGTCCGCAGCATCCTCTGACCAAAAGCAGTTCAAAAGAATGACGGAAGCGCCGGTGCGCCCGCTGATCTTAAAGCTGGCGATCCCGACTACAGTCAGCATGCTCGTCACAGGAATCTATAACACTGCAGACACCTATTTCGTATCCCAGCTCGGCAAGAGCCAGTCCGGCGCCGTCAGTGTCGTATTCTCTCTTATGGCGCTGATTCAGGCGATCGGTTTTACGCTCGGCATGGGCTCCGGCAGTATCCTTTCCCGGTCTCTCGGCGCAAAGGATAAAGATACCGCCGGCAAAGCACTTTCCACCAGTTTTTTCTCGGCGCTGGGCATCGGCACTCTCATCACCATCTTCGGCATGATCTTTCTCGAGCCGATCATGAATATGCTCGGTTCGACACCGACTGCACTCCCGTACGCAAAAACATATGCAAGTTATATTCTTTTCGGTGCCCCGATTATGATGGGTACCTATGTACTGAATAACCTCTGGCGATGGGAAGGAAAAGCGGTCTTTTCCATGATCGGCATCGGTCTTGGCGGAGTCTTAAACATCTTCCTCGATCCGCTTATGATCAACGTCTTTGACCTGGGCGTTGCCGGCGCAGCGATCGCCACTTTAATGTCCCAGTGCATCTCCTTCTGCCTCCTTCTTGTTCCCGTGATCCTGAAGAAGAATATCGCCAAACTCAGTTTCCGTCTCTTTTCAAAAGACCTCTCCTTCCACGGGAATATCTGGTTTACGGGTCTCCCGTCTCTTCTTCGTCAGGGACTGGCGAGTATCTCCACGATCTTCCTTAACCAGCAGGGTGGCGGCCTGGCAGGCGATGCTGCACTGTCCGCCATGGGTATTTTCTCCAAGGTCACCATGCTGATCTTCTGTGTACTCCTCGGTATCGGTCAGGGCTACCAGCCGGTCCTCGGATACAACTTCGGCGCCAAGAAGTGGGACCGTATGAAAACGGCATTCACATTCACCTGGATCTTCGGAACCATCGTGATGTTTGTCTTTGCTGTTCCCCTTTTCTTCTTCGCACCGCAGCTCGTACCACTCTTCATCGATGATGCGGAAGTTATCTCGATCGGAAGCCGCGCGCTCCAGCTCGAAGCATTCATCCTTCCGCTCCTCACCGTCAATGTCATGTGCAACATGACTTTCCAGTCGATGGGCGAGCGCTTCAAGGCCTCCTTCTTATCCTGCCTCAGACAGGGCATCTACTTCATCCCCTGCATTTTCATCCTGCCGAGGTTCTTCGGCATCCACGGCATCGAGCTCGTCTATCCTGTCTGTGACCTTCTGTCCTGTGCAACGAGCATCCCCTTCGCTCTGCACTTTCTGTATGCTCTGTCGCATAACAAGCTGCCCGGCCAGAAGGAAGAGAAGTAATCCCCGGTGTCTTCGGTCACGCATCTGACACCTCGCACCACAATCTCTGTTTCATCTCATTGAGCGCATACCGCTGATTCATCGGCGTCTCTATATGGATATTCTCATAACATGGCTTCCAGAGATTCTCATACACATTCGTCTCATCGTAGAGGACCGGAAGCTGCATATTCCGGATCCGGGTCACCATCGTTCCTTCCTCACGATGCACTGCCGCCATCTGATTTGTCTTGTCATAAAGCAGGAAGTTCGTATCTCCGAATCTCTTCTCAAAGTAATCCGCCAGTCCGGGAAGCACCAGATTTCTCGGAGTGATACAGGAGATCATCACATCCGGGAAAGAGCGGAAACGAAGGCTCCCCTCGATATTCTTCACTTCCGCGCGATAGCTTCTGGATGCCATAAGGACCTGCCGCACCAGATCTTCTTCTCTATCCGGCATCGGCGGCTTCCCGTATGATTCTGACTCCTCCGTCCCGCCTTCAAAGAGGATCCTTCTGCCCATCCAATATCCCAGCCGGATATACCGGAACAGAGTCATTTCTTTATCCGGGAGGCGTGTCAGAAAGACCTCCTTGACGATATCCTGTGCTTCCATCCCGATCTTTTTACTTAGTGAAATATAAACACTTTGTGCCTTCTCCCACTCTGTCGGGATCCAGGTCGCCGTCTCCCCCAGAAGCGGCAATCCCTCTTCCACATAGATATATTTCGGCACTTCTCTTCGAACATAGCTCGCATAGATACAGCACAGAAAGCCTTCAAATGTTCCGTCGTAAATATACTCCACATCTGGTTGCATATCCGTCTCCTCCTTCCGAAATCGAATTTACGTTCGTCTTTGTAAGTTGCATTTTAAGACCGAACATTCGTTTTGTCAATCCCAATATTGGGACTGCGAAAATGTTAATATGCGCTTATCTGAAATTCGGGAAGGAGAGTTCTTATGAGATAATAAAAAAGCACTTTACAACTGAATAATTCGCCCGAGGGAGAATCAAATTATATGGGAAAGACTTGGAAAATACTGATCACCAACGATGACGGAATCGACGCCAAAGGACTAAAACGCCTGGCGGAAGCGGCAAGCAAATATGGTGAAGTCTGGGTCGTCGCACCGGACGGACAAAGAAGTGCGGCTTCTCATAGTCTGACGATCAATGATCCTCTGGATGTCTATCCGGTGGACTGGGGAATCGAGGGTATTCATGCCTTTTCCTGCACCGGACTTCCTGCGGACTGTGTCCGCATCGGCAGTAAATACGTCATGCCGGAAGAACCGGATGTCGTCTTCTCCGGTATTAATAACGGCTTTAATGCAGGTGCGGATATCCAGTATTCCGCCACCGTCAACGCCGCGCTGGATGCTGCACTGTGCGGCTACCCGGCCATCGCTTTTTCCGAAGGATTTCTCAACGATCCCAGAAGCAGCGGCAATGGACATAAAGTCACCGATGAATATCTGCCCATCATTCTTAAGGCCCTGATGGATCCGGACCCGGCAGGTGCTTTTGGCGGAGAAAAAATAAATACTCTGAAAGCCGGTCAGGTGATCAATGTCAATTTCCCGGACTGTGCACCGGAAGAATGTAAAGGCATTCAATGGAACTGCCGCGCCGGCATCGATACTCCTTATATCGATTACTATACGGTATCCGCGGAACTTCCGCGCAGCGGAAAACGCTACACGATCCACTGGATCGACAGAGATCATGCAAACGAGGGAACAGATCTTCGCGCCCTTCTGGACAGTTATGTGGCGGTGGGTATCGTGAATAATATCAGCTGAAAAAATACTGAGCAAAAAAAGTCGAGAATCAGAATGATCCTTTCGAGTAAGATGAGCTCACAAAGGAGGTGAGCCAAGTGGACGAACATAAAGAGGCGGTACGGGCCATGCAGGATTATATAAGTGATCACATAAATGATGAGATCACTTTAGCGGATCTTGCGAAGGCATCTTCGTTCTCACCCTGGTACGCGAGACGGCTCTTCATAGAGCATCTGAATATGACGCCGGCAGTCTATATCAGACGCTTGAAACTGTCGAAGTCGGCCTTGCGCCTAAGAGACGAAAATATATCCGTCCTCGATGTCGCCATCAGCATGGGATTCGGAAGTGTTGACGGATATCAGCGCGCATTCAGACGTGAGTTCGGCTGTAATCCGAAAGAGTACTCCACCAGCCCGGTTCCCATCTGGCTCTTCACTCCTTCGCTGATCATTGAAAATGAAAGGAATGTGAATGCTATGAGTGAGATCAGAAATGTATTTATCCAGGTTATTGAAAAACCGTCAAGAAAAGTCATTATCAAGAGAGGTATCAAGGCAAACGAGTACTGGAGCTACTGCGAAGAAGTCGGCTGTGATGTATGGGGACTTCTGACGAGCATCCCGTCTATCAGCGGCGAGCCGGTGTGTCTGTGGCTTCCGGAGCACTTAAGAAAACCGGTAACGAACGAATATGTTCAGGGTGTGGAAGTTGAACCGGACTACAGCGGAAAGATTCCGGAAGGTTTTGAGATCATTGATCTTCCTGCCTCGACCTATCTTCTCTTCCGTGGAGAACCTTTTGCCGAGGAGAACTATGTATCTGCGATCACGGAGATCTGGGATGCGGAAAAGAAGTATAACCCGGAGTTTATCGGATATGCCTGGGATGACAAAAACCCGCGTATCCAGCTTGAACCTAGAGGCGAGCGTGGCTATATCGAGCTCGTTCCGGTGAAGAAGATCTGAGAAGGGAAAAACCGCTCATGAAGGTTAGAAGGTGAAACGGATCTTCTTAATCATTTAACCTAAAAAAGGTACAAAAAACCTCGAGGCGACGAGTTTTGCGTAAGCAAACTGTGTGAGTCGCAACGAGGTTATTTTGTACCTTTTCAGGTGTATTTTAAGAGGATAATGTCACTCTTCCACTTCAGCGCAGTGGATCCGGCTTCGACAGCTCTATCGAGAAGTGCCTCGGAGAACTTATCTTCTACCATGGACTGGATGACACGCTTCAGCGGTCTTGCACCATACTGCGGGTCATAGCCCTTCTTGGCCAGAAGTTCTCTTGCCGCATCGGTAAGTTCGATCTCGATACCGAGTTCCTTTACACGCTTGGACAAGCTCTCTGTGAGCAGGTCAACGATCTTCAGGATCGACTGTTTGCCGAGCATTCTGAAGAAGATGATCTCATCCACACGATTGATGAACTCCGGATTAAAGGCCTTCTTCAGTTCCTCCATAACGAGTTCTTTTGCCTCGCTGTAGGA
Organism: uncultured Eubacteriales bacterium; assembly: GCA_900317035.1. Taxonomy (GTDB): domain Bacteria; phylum Bacillota; class Clostridia; order Saccharofermentanales; family Saccharofermentanaceae; genus Scatonaster. Next base: position 7,055 of record ONFC01000106.1, on the reverse strand, counting down.
CTTGCCGCCATAGAGTCTATCTGCATCTGCCTCATCGAAGAACGGATCATCGGTCTTCTTTTCAGAAGGGATCGAGAAACCGATATGACGTCCGGCAGAAGTTGTCAGCATTCTTGCACCGATATTCGATGTCATGATGATGATCGTGTTCTTGAAGTCTACGACACGTCCCTGACCATCGGTAAGACGGCCATCGTCCAGGATCTGAAGCATGGAGTTGAAGATCTCCGGATGTGCTTTTTCGATCTCATCAAAGAGCACTACGGAATACGGCTGACGGCGAACTTTCTCTGTGAGCTGTCCACCCTCATCGTAACCTACATAGCCCGGCGGCGAACCGATGAGCTTAGCGGCATCGTGTTTCTCCATGTACTCGGACATATCGACACGGATCAGGGCATTCTCGTTACCGAACATGACCTCGGCCAGTGCTTTTGCCAGTTCCGTCTTACCAACACCGGTAGTACCGAGGAAGATGAAGGAACCGGACGGGCGCTTCGGATCTTTCAGACCGAGACGGCTTCTTCTGATCGCCTTGGCGATCGCCGTGACAGCCTCATCCTGACCGATAACACGTTTCTTGAGTTCTTCTTCAAGAGTCTTCAGACGCTCCGCGTCACTCTCGGTGATCTTCTTGACCGGGATACCTGTCCAGCGGGCCACGATGTCTGCAATATCATCCGGTGTGAGTGCCAGTTCTTTCTTCGAGCTGACGACCTGCTGACGGAGTGTGCTGAGTTTCTCCTCGAGGACAGTCTCTTCATCCCTGAGTTTCTGTGCCGTTTCAAAGTCCTGATTATTTACGGCTTCCTGCTTCAGTCGCATGATCTCATTGATACGTTCACCGATCTTCTTTGTTTCATCCGGTTCAGTGGAAGAATTGATACGAAGTCTCGATGCCGCCTCATCGATCAGGTCGATCGCCTTATCCGGCAGGAAACGGTCAGTGATATAACGGCTGCTGAGAATAACTGCCGCATCGATCGCATCGTCCGGGATCTTGATGCCGTGATGCTCTTCGAACTTGCTGCGGATACCCTTTAGGATCAGGATCGCATCTGTCGTGCTCGGTTCTTTTACAAGGACCTGCTGGAAACGGCGCTCGAGTGCAGAGTCTTTCTCGATATGTTTTCTATACTCATCGAGAGTCGTTGCACCGATAACATGCAGTTCACCTCTTGCCAGAAGCGGTTTGAGCATGTTGGCTGCATCCATTGCACCGTCGGCATTTCCGGCACCCATAATGGTGTGGAGCTCATCGATGAAAAGGATCACGTCACCGGCCTTTGTCGCTTCTTCGAGTCCTTTCTTGAAGCGCTCTTCGAATTCACCTCTGAACTTGGTTCCGGCAACCATCGATGCCAGGTCAAGAGACATGACTCTCTTTCCGGCAAGAAGATCCGGCACGTCGTTATTGACGATCTTGGCCGCAAGTCCTTCTGCGATCGCTGTCTTACCAACACCAGGCTCACCGATGAGGACCGGGTTGTTCTTCGTTCTTCTTACGAGGATCTGCATGACACGGGAGATCTCTTCCTCACGTCCGATAACAGGATCGATACGGCCTTCTTTTGCCTCTGCGGTGAGATCCTTGCAGTATTTATCAAGGACTTTCGTCTTGCTTCCATCCTTGCCCTTACCGTTAGCGCCACGCTTTCCTGTCTGTCTGCTGCGTCGGGTAGAGGATTCTCCGCCGAAGAATTTGGCAACCGGATCTTCCTCCTCGCCTTCCTCTTCGTTCTCCTCGTCGTCGCGCTCCTCCTCATCGACATCGTCATCGTCGTCGAAATCGGCATTTTCTTCACGCGCTCTTTCACGCAGGATATCGATCAGATCCTCGGCGGCTTCCTTCGCATCGAAGTCGTGATATGCCAGAATACGGTATGCCGTGCACTGGCCATCCTTCAGGATCGCCAGGAGCACATGCTCCGGTTCCACAACATTCTTTCCGGTCTTCTTTGTCAGGAATTCCGCCAGATACAGGAGTCTCTTCGTACGGTTCGTGCAGTGGGTAAAGATCTCGTTCGGATCTCCTTCTCTTTCTACAAAAGCACCCGGCTCGCGGCCTGTGATCTTTACGATCTCGCCCATGACGACGTTCTGACCGACGCCATAACGGCTGAGTATTTCATCCACCGGCGTCATGCTCGCATCCGAGAGCGCCAGGAGGATGTGTTCTGTTCCGATAAAATTCAGGTTAAAAGATGCAGCGTACATATGTGCACGGGAAAGCATCTCCATCGTTCTTTTCGATATATTCATAAGTTTTCCTCCTTACTCGTTTTCGTTCTTTTTCTCTTCTTTTTTCAGCAGGACCTCTCGTACCAGTTCTGCTCTCTTAATGTCTATGTCCTTTGGCAGGAGCACGTCGCCGCAGCGTTTCTGTACCGACGCATCTCCGATGGTATTCAGAAGAAGCATCAGCTGCCGCTCATCGACATCCTTCATGAAGCCGCACGCCACGCCGAGTCTTAAGTCGCTGAGACGGTTCATCGCTTCGCCTGCCGGGAGCATCCTTGCATAGGTAAGTTCTCCCAGTGACCGGTATACCTTATCCTCCAGCCGGTCTTTATTCTTTTCATAGTAGTCTTTCCGAAGCTTTCTCTCCAGCGCGATGACCTCATTGATCATCTTTGCAAAGTTCGAAAGTGTCTTGCTTTCCGAGATACCCAGCGTGATCGTATTCGAGATCTGGTAGATATTCCCGGCCGGCTTACTCTTCTCGCCATATACACCGCGTACGGTATAACCTGCCTTTGAGAGGGAATCGATCAGGTTCGACATCTTTCCGATGCTTGTCACGACCGGAAGATGAACCATTACGGAAGCCCGAAGTCCGGTACCCGTATTACTCGGATATGCCGTCAGGAAGCCGTACTTTTCCGAAAATGCGATCGGCAGTGCTTTTTCCAGATAGATCGCCAGTTCTTCTGCCTGCTTATAGGTATTCTCCAGTGCAAACCCCGGAGCCATTACCTGGATACGGAGGTGGTCTTCTTCGTTGACCATCACACTGACATTTTCATCCTTGGAAATAAAGACGCTCTGTCCTTCCTGCCCCTTCGCCAGTTCTTCGGAGATCAAATGCTTCTCGATGAGCGCCCTTCTGTCCGTCTCGGGAAGCGAAGCGATATCCATACGCATCAGGTCATTCCCCGGCCGCTTGAGCATCACATCCGAGATCTGCTCTAAGACCTTCTTACGGTTCTCATCATTCATGCGGTTCGGAAACGGGATCCCCTTTAGGTTCCTCGCCAGGCGGATACGGCTGGAAAGAACGATATCGCTGTCGTTTCCTGCTTCTAAATACCAGCTCATTTCGCATCCTCCTCTCCCTTCAAGGCCTGGATCTCATCACGGATCTTCGCTGCCTCGATATAATTTTCTTCTTTTACCGCCTGCTTGAGGAGGCGCTCTTTTTCCAGGATCAGAAGGCTCTTTGCCTTCTCCTCGTCCGGCTGTTCATCCGCTTTCGTGGATACCTGTGTAAATACCGGCGTTTCCAGGTCTTTTCCATCCGGTATATCCACTTCGGAAGTCTGAGCGCCGCCATCTTCGATACCCGGCTTTCTTCCGACATGTTTCGATCCCATCTGTGTTCTCAGGAACATCGGGTCGATCGACTCGGAAAATACTTTATAGCAGTCGGGGCATCCCAGAAATCCGCTCTTGGTGAACTGACTCTGTGTGATACCGCAGGTCGGGCAGGCCCTGCCTTCTCCCTCATCCACCATGCCTTCCAGTCCGAGTCCGAACGGTGCTTCAAAAGCACTGGCAAACATATCCAGCGGGCTGGGCATCGAGCCGAGCGCACCGCCCAGTGCGGAGCCGAATAATCCGCCGCCCATGAGGTTTCCCGGCATGGCGATGCCGAGTTCTCTTGCACATTCATCACAGAGCATAAGCATCTGCGGAGCTTTGCCCGTAGTCTGCTTCATGATCTTTACATTTGCTTCTCTTTCCTTACAACGTTGACATTTCATTTTCTGTCACTCCCATCTTCAGACCGGTCACCCGACCGGCGTTCGTTCCTTTCTCTAGTTTTACATCCGGATCTCTGTTTTTTCCTAAACTTCCGTATCCGGACCGGATATTCTAGTTCGTGATCAGGCTGATCAGCATATTCTTAAAGATATCCATTCTTACGGATGCCTTCTTATCTGAATCGATGCCTGACAAGGCTTTGTCAGAGATCGCTGCCTTGATCAGTCTCGCTGTCTTTTGATCCATCACTCCATAGTCCACGAAGTTCAGAAGGAAGATCTCCGCTTCCTGCTGCGAGATTGTTTCTCCCAGTGAATTGATGGTATGCATCAGGTAATTCGTACCAGGCATCCGCTGCACACGCGAGATACGGATCTGCCCGCCACCGCCACGGCGGCTCTCTACGATATAGCCCTGACCGTTGGTAAATCTTGTCGAGATAACATAAGTGATCTGGGACGGCACACAGTTTACACGTTCTGCCAGATCGCTTCGGTTGATTACCGCGGCGCCGTTATTCTCATCCAGCATCTCTTTGATCATCATCTCGATCACATCGACTAATCTCGCCATACCCTCTCATCTCCTTTATATCTTCCGCCGGCATCCTACCGGTACTCGTCATTCATAATCACTTGAATTTTGACTTTGATATTTGACTTTGACTTTCTTTGACTAATTTCATTATACTCCGCCAAAATAAGAAGTCAACACCCAATTTCAAAAGCAAGCCCGACAGCAAACATCACGCTGAAGTAAGCAGTCTTATTAACAGATAAAAAGGGATATCCTGCGCGACACCCCTCCTAAGAAAGCGCATCTTTCTCCGATACCAAAGAATAGAGAAACTCCTCTGAGACGAGTTTTGCGTAAGCAAACTGTCTGAGTCTCAGAGGAGTTATCTCTATTCTTAATTTGTGTATCGGAGAAAGACCGCTTACTTCTTCAGCACGTTCTTCCACACCCAGATAAGTCCGCAAGCTCCTACTACCGAGAGAATGAAGCTTCCGACGATACTTCCGGCACCCAGTCCGAGGATACCGAATATAAGACCGGCAACAATACCTCCGACAACACCGAGGATGATGTTGATCAGGACGCTGTTTGTTGCGGAATTCATAAGCTTACCTGCGCAGAAACCTGCCAGACCACCGACTACCAGACCAATAATCAAATTTACTAACATACTATTTATCCTCCTATTATCATTTCTGATAGGTTAAGTATAGCACCGATAATATCATTAGGGATGTCACAAAAATATTATTATTGCGTACACAAAAAAAGAACTGTCCTTTTCGGACAGTTCCGTGTTTTCAAATCTTTAATTGGCGGGTCTACCGATCAGACTTCTATTCGTCAGGATCTGATAAATCTTCTGTATGACAGGATCGTACCCATATCCAGTCGGCCATAGACGACAGCGTCTTTACTGGAGGATGCATGGATGACCTGTCCGTTACCTGCGTAGATCGCTACGTGATCTGCAACACCGTCGCCGCCCTTCAAGTCATATACGATAACGTCGCCCAGTGTCAGTTCCGAACGGCTGACGCCGGTACCACGGGTCTTAATGCTGTTCGACTGATGCGGAACTCCAAGTCCAACCTGTCTGTAGCAGTATACGACCAGACCGGAGCAGTCAACACCGCTCTTACTCTCGCCACACCAGACGTAGTCAACGCCCAGCATGGACTTCGCGATATTTACGATACTCTCGCCGTTTACACCGGTGATCTTCGGCGGCGGATTATTGTTGCCCTTTTTCGTCTTACCGCCGGAACCGCTCTTCGATCCCTTCGGAGTAGGTGTCGGCTTCGGAGTAGGCGTCGGAGGTGCTTTTCTAGTCGTATAAGCAACATAGACATAACCTGCCGTTCCATCGTCGAGGGTTACTTTATACCACTGATTGTTGGAGATACCGGAGCAGTGGAGACGAGTCCAGCGCTTCAGTTCCTTGATAACTTCGCAGTTCGTGTTCGGCTCGGAACGGAGCTTCAGTCCGCTGGCATCTACCCATACGGTACGGTTGATCTCGTTAAATACCGGCTCAATAGATAAAGATGCAGTCAGGACATAGCCCTCGATGCCGTCTGCTGTGCGGATACGGGACCACGTGTCACCTTTTGCGATACGTGTGACCTCGGTCGATCTTGCGATCGATGCAACGGTAACGGCATCCATATTCGGCTGCTCTTTGAGGATCGTGTTTGTCGTTTTGATGAAGTACTGCTCATCCGTTGGAATAAATGCACTGGTATCGAGAAGTTCGATCGGCAGATTGGAACCATCGTATGTCTGGATGACCTGTGCAGTCATCAGGTTCGCGTATTTCTTTTCTCTCTGGGCTGTTTCGTCGATGTAGGATGCATCTACGGCTGCTTCGCCCTCGCCGACCTCGATCAGCACGCGTCCTGTCTCAGGATCAACGGTCTGGACCGGCATATCCGGGTCCTCCGGCTCGTCCGGTTCATTCGGGTCGATCGGATCGTCTTCACCGGTAGCATCCGGATCAAGGGAAGGATCTACTGTAGCATTCGGATCTTCTGTCGGGTCTGCGGACGGATCAGAAGTGGGATCAGAAGAAGGATCCGCGGTTGGATCTATATCGGTATTTTCCGTGTCGGTTACACCCGCCTGCAGCGCCCAGTCCTCAACGAGTACTTCTTCTTCCTGGTCGGAATACGGATACGCATCAGCATAGGCACGGCCGACCAGAACACCCGGCGGAGTGCTTTCACGAAGGCCGACAGGAATCATCAGCATCGGGAATGTCATCATAGTACAGATCGCAATGATCAGTACGGTGATCCTTCTGTCTTTTTCTTTTCTCTGCTGCCGCATCCGTTTCCTTTCCGCACGAAAAGCACTTATATTCTGTCTTTCGCGCTTATATCCGATGAGGAGTGCCTATAATTGGGCATTTTTAGTTACTTTGTATTTTACGCCCCTCGGATACACGAAGTCAAAGTTTGTGACATTTCTCTTATTTTACATTCCTGTTTCGCAGGAAACTAATGAAGTGGTCTATGTAATGGCAAAAGTCTATGAAATGGTCACTGTCGAAACGT
>ONFC01000108.1 GCA_900317035.1 uncultured Eubacteriales bacterium | reverse complement strand
CACACCTGTTCCCATCCCGAACACAGAAGTTAAGCTCGTCGGTGTCCAAGATACTTGGCTGGAGACGGCCCGGGAAAATAGAACGCTGCCGGATTATATTCCTCTATAGCTCAGTCGGTAGAGCATGCGGCTGTTAACCGCAGGGTCGTAAGTTCGAGTCTTACTGGAGGAGCCAAATAAAGCAGTTACGAAAGTAACTGCTTTTTTGTTGTCCCATTATTGTCACTGTGTCTCTGATATAATGAGGTCAGAGGTGATCAAAATGGCGACGTGGAAAGAATTTAAAGACAGAAGTGACGAGTGGTCTGAGAGCACCTGCATGACCCGGATTTCATCACTTAAAGAGATTGGTCCCGCTTCTGAAGTGGCGGAGACAGCTGAGTATCTTACGCAAAAGTGCAGCATAAGCCTGATTCGAAAAGCGCTAGCTCTCGACGTGACTTTCTATCCGAAGGATATTGTATATATAGCTGAATACGTATATGTAACGCAGAGCCTGATCGATGAACTTATCCGTATTGCGATGGATAAAAAACTTCGTTTCACGCGGGATCAGCTTGAGACACTTGATGGGCTTGCGGATGAAAAACTTCTTAGAAAGATCGATAAGAAACAGGGGACTCACGCATATGATGAAGACACGGATGAGTGGGCGGATGAACAAGATGACTCCTACGACTATGCGGACACATCCGGCAAGAAACCGGGACTCCTGGATAAACTTGGTGTGTTTTTCATGGTAGACGGAGCGGAGAAATATGCGAAAAAACGCCGCGAAAGAAAGCAAAGTGAACGCGACAGTTCATATCATCTGTTCGGGAACTCACCGGCAAAGTATCACATCGGAGATTATGTGAGGGTGAGATCCAGACGTAAAAGTGGAACGATCGTGGATATGACGAATAAGCGATATGACATCCGGCTCGATGATGGCACGTACTTGAGAGCGGTAAGTGAAACGGACATAGAAAGATCGTTATTCTAAGATTTAGAAATAACTTCGGGGAAAAACAGATTACTTATCTGCAGGCTCGTATGTCTGGGTGAAGAGTTCTTTTTCAACGATGTAGAAGTCAGACAGATCATTCTCACGGATAGCGATATAGTCACCCTCTGTGCCACGTACATAGTTGTTGGCATCCCATACGGTGAAGATCTTGACGGAGGTCGTGATCGGCTTCATATAGACATACTCGGTTCCCTTATTGATGCACGAACGGATGTGATCCACAAGGTCGAACGTCTCGCCGGAACGGAGATTCTTCAAGGTAGGACGGTATTCTGAGGAGACCTTCGACTTGGCACTTGCCATATCGTAACTCTCCTTGAAACGAGTCATGGTAGTCGGAACGATACTGCCGCTGACACCGATCATGATGCAGGTATCGGCATTGGCGTTGATCTCGATATCTCCCTCGAGTGTACGGACGAGGATCGGGGTATTCGCTGTAACGAAGTCTTTGCAGAATACGACGCCGACCGGAACTCTCTTTTTCTTGTAACGGTGGAGGCCCTCGGTGCTGATCTTGTCTACACCGGCACGCAGGATCTCACATTCGCCGGAGTACTTGGTCAGCTTCATGCGCAGGAACTGCATCATGCGGAGATCCTTATATTTGGCAGAGTATTCATCTTTGCCGATGAAACCGCCGGCCTTGTTTTTGTGACCGCCGCCGAATCCGATTTCATCGGTGATGTACTCGGCAAGCTCGCTGGCCTTGGTCTCTTTGATACAGCTTCTTATCGAGAGCTTGTAACCGGTATAGGTTTCATTAAATGCGATACAGATATCGACACGGTCTACCTGGATCAAAAAGTCACTGATGAGACCGAGGATATTCGGGTCACAGGGCTGTACCTGCACGATCGCAAGCCGCAGCTCACTGTCGAAAGTGAAGTCATTCATCGCCTGTGCAGCGATGGAAAGCTCGGACAGAGAGAGGTTGGAGTTCGAAAGACGGACCAGAGCCGCCTGATCAAAGGCCAGTGCATCACGCATATCACGGTCGAGCGGGTGATAGATTTCAGAAAACTGGTTGGTGTCGCAGTACAGACCATAGTAGAGGGCAGTTGCGCAGATCGGGTCTTTATTGATATCGATGCCTTCATTTCGGAAAAGCTGCCATACCAGTGTGCAGCAGGAGCCTACATTCGGCTGGATGTAAGAGTAATCCACATCGATGCCGCAGAACTGATGGTGGTCGATCACGGCGACTTTCGGAGCCGGGAAGAAACGGACATTACCGGATCTGTACTGGCAGTCCGTGGTGATCAGAAGATCGCATGTGCCGAAATTGGAAACACAATATTCGATCGGGATACGGAACATCTCGATCATCATGGTGAGGTTTACTTTGGTGATTTTAGTGCGGCCGCTGTATATCAGACGGACATTGCAGCGGTGGCTCTTAAAATAACGATAAAGGGCGAAACCGGAAGCGATCGCATCCGGATCCGGGTTATCATGGCACTGGATGGTGATGTTTTTGTATTGCGTCAGATCCGACAGTTTCATGAAAGAAAAACTGCTCCCTTCCCCCCAAGTAGATAAACCATAATTGAAGTCTAAACCAACCACATCAATAATACCACAGGAGGACTGAAAGAAAAAAGCCTTTTGTGAGAGATGTGAAACATTTTAATCTGTTCTTAACATTATAATGAAATTGCGTCTCTTGCGATTTGAATGGTTATGGAGCAAACTATATTATGAGGAAAAAGGAGGTCCACCATGAGCAGATTTAGATTCCCGGCGCTGGCGCTTTCATGCGTTGTGTTTTTTTCGGCTTTCTCCTGTGGATGCAAATCGAAAAAATCTAAAAAGACCACAGAAGAGACACGTAGAGCAACTGCGCTGGTGGACGATTTTTGCGCATATTTCAAGAGCGGAAAATACGACAAGATCGATAAGCTGATCGGCGGGACAAGCAAAGAATTTAAGAAGCTCAAAGAATGTAACGATTCGGGGGCAAAAGACGTTCTCGAAGCGGCCAGGAAGCGCATCTCCTATAAAATCGGGAATGTTACGGTTTCTGACGATGAGGGGGAAGCGGTCGTCCTGTTTAGCTACTTTGATGCTGAAAAAGTGAGAAAATCTATTACCGATGACAGTTCCTTATCAGAGATAAAAGGACTGGTCGAAAACGCGAAGGAGAAAGAGATGGAGTTTACATGCAATCTTTCTCTGGACGACGACTGGATGATCGATGCAGAAAGTGTCGATGAGATCTGTTCTGACATGTTTCCTTTCCTGGACGATATCCATTATGAACCGGGGCAGACAGACCCTTCACGCGATCCGTACTCGACCCCCGCACCTGGAAACCAGACACTAACGGTAATCGACGGTAGCTGGTACGATCGGACATTCACGATGGTGCCGGCCTACCACGAATCTGTGGATTTTGTACGGTTTTGGGTCGTTTTTAGAGAAACCTGTGATGAGCAGGAAGTAACATTCGAATTAGTTGATGCAGCCGGGAATACCTATGAAGACACTGCTATCATTGAAGAAGGGACGTGCTACGTAGCCTGTGACTGGGAACCGAAAGCCAAACTCCCTACGGGGAAACTGACATGCACCGTATATGATTCAAAGCATAATATTATTGCTACGGGAACGGTCGATATTGTCCCGGACAGCCAGCATATCGCCATGCCGGTATATGGACTGCACTGCGATATGGTCAATAAAGACGGAATCGTTGTTCCGGGATACAGGAAAGGCGTATCTTATATTGCAGCAGATATAGATATCGACCATCTGGAGCCGGATTATGAGATCACATATGAGTATTCAAAGCTCGATGATAGAAAAATGGGGACACTCCTTTTCTCGAAATCCGTCAAAATGGATAGTACCAATGCGATCCTTCCGTGGGAGGGACTCTCAGATCCTGAACCGGGAGATTATGTGTTCATGGTATTAGATCCGGACAATCATACCCTGTTCACCCTTGAATTCAAGATCCTGGATGATGGGGAGGAATTCGAGATGGATTCAAATGAAGCATCTTTCTTCAGATCCGCCTGGTGTGAGGAAGCAGAATCATATGATGTGATCGACAAGATCTCCAAGAAAGCATCTCATGTATACTTTCACTTTGAGACGGTAGATTTTTATAAGTATATGGAGTTTGATTATGAAGTCCTCGATGGTTCAGGGAAGAAGTATAAAGAAGGAACCGTATTTATGGCGAATACGTACATTGCGGAGATAGAGATCCCGCTTGACGAAGATTATAAGGGAGCGCTGAGTATTAAGGTGTATAATCCTTCCGGAAGCTTACTCTGTGAATCTTCGATCGAACAGGAATCTTAATAGGAGGAGCAGAAATGCGGAATAAAAAACTGATCCCGGTCATGTCAGTGATCACGAGTGTCCTTTTGCTCACGGTGATCGTACTGATGTTAACGATCGGTCCATGGAAGAAGACCTCGGACGACGGCAAACTGAAGCCGGCAAACGAGGGAACGGAGGCAAGCCTGACGACAGAACAGACCTCTGCAATAGTTCCGGATACAGATAATTCCGTGCTGCCGGTGACTCCGACAGAAGATACATCGGCATCCAATACTCCGGACAGTTCTTCTTCGAAAGCAGTAACGGAAGTGACGATCCCTGATACGACGGAAAGTGAGACCGCTGCGCCGTCTCCAACGTCAGCACCGACCCCGACTCCGACTCCATCTCCCACACCGGAACCCACGAAGACTCCGACCCCAGAGCCGACAAAAGCACCGGAAAAGACGCCGGAGCAGACAAAACCCGTATCTGATCCCGGTGGAAGCTATGATCTTTCAGGCATGGTGATCGTACTGGATCCGGGTCACCAGAAGAAAGCGAATTCCGACCAGGAAGCAGTTGCCCCGTGGTCGAGCGAAACGAAGCCGAAGGTAGCCTCCGGTACTTCCGGTGTATCGACAAAACGCCCGGAATATGAAGTCGTTTTGGAGATCGCGCTGAAAGTGCGGGACAAGCTCCAGTCTATGGGTGCGACGGTCATCATGACCCGGACCACCAATGATGTCAATATTTCAAATATCGAGCGCGCCAAGATCGCGACGGATAATAATGCGGATGTGTTCATCCGCCTGCACTGCGACTCGTCGGAAAGCTCCTCCTCTAGAGGCATAGGAGTCTTTGTCTGCAGTAAAAGTGATTTTGCTGATCAGAAAAAGTGGGGAGACTGGCTCGGCAACTGTCTTTCAAACTCGACCGGATCGAAGTTCAGAGGGACGGTCTCCAATACGACATATAGCGGCCTGAACTGGGCGACGTCTGTTCCGTCCTTCCTTCTGGAGATGGGATTTATGAGTAACAGCGAAGATGACCGGCTGCTTTCGGATCCGGCGTATCAGGAAAAGATATGTAACGGCGTGGCGGCATTCTGCAACAAGATGAAAAACCGTTAAGGGAAGGAAAGAATATGAGTGAGAAGAAAGACTTTAATTTGAAGCCCGGCGAGAACGAACAGTATAAGCCGGTCAAGGCAGATATCACATGTGCCAAATGCGGGAAGAAGAGTACGCTGACGCTTCGCGCATGCGTCAATGTGTCGCTTCATCCGGAGGAGAAGAAGCAGGTCCTCGATGGATCATTTTTCGTATATACCTGTCCGGACTGCGGAGAGAAGATGAACGTCGTCTATCCGCTTCTTTATGACGATATGGCAAAAGCACTGATGATCTATCTTCTTCCGGATCAGACGGAGGAGGCGCTCGCGAAGCTGAACGCCCAGCAGAAGACCTGGTCGGAAGATATGCTGAAGGCAGCCAAAGTCTGCACCATGCGTGCGGTCCGCTCGATCAATGAACTGGCCGAAAAGATCAAGATCTACGATGCAGGACTCGATGACCGGTTCGTGGAGCTTGCGAAGGCTTTTGTATTTGCGCAGTTCCTGAAGCAGACCCCGGGATGCCAGGTGGTACAAGTGCTTTTCGAGCGGCAGGAAGAAAAAGACGGACTGGTGATCTTCAGTAAAGAAGGAAAACAGTACTGGGTCGAGTTCCCGGAAGGCCTCTATGATGAGGTGGTCTCTATGTTCGAGGATAAGGTGAAGACGTCTGCCGATACGGAATATACCTTGATCGATGCCGGCTGGTCCATGAAGATCCTCGCGGATATTAATAAACCGTAATGCTCAAATCAAAGAAAAGTGATATAGTAGTAGCAATAAATCGACAGGCTCTAAGGTTCGAGACCTGTTTCTATCTGGTTTTGTGGGGGATGACATAATGAAAAAGAACTGGCGACGCCGCCTCATCATCATATCGATCGCACTGGCCGTGCTGATCGGAGTGAGCGTCGCGCTGTACATCTATATCGATAAAGAAAAACGTGTATATAAGGAGTGCGCCGTCGAAGCGGGAACCCCGGTAAGCGCTTCGGATTTCGTGCGGTTTAAGTGGGATAAGAAATCGGCGGCATTTAAGTATGGAACATCGGCTTACGATGTATCTGTGCCGGGCGAATATCCGATCACGATCCAGATCGGAAAGAAATCCTACGATTCGAAACTAGTCGTAACCGATACTGTCGCCCCGGTACTTACGGCATCTCCGAAGACCACCATCTACGAACAGCCGCTCAAAGCAGAAGATTTCGTGGTGACGATGGATGACCAGACTGCCTGCTCGGTCGAGTTTCAGACAGAACCTGACTTTAAGAAGGTCGGACAGCAGGATGTCACGCTTCTCTGCCGTGATCTCGGCGGAAATGTGACCACGGCAACTACACAGATGCGTGTTATCGGCATCTATTCCGAGGTGACCCTCGAAGCGGGAAGTAAACAGCCGACACTGGAAACATTTGCATTTGGAGAGAAAAATGCGGCACTCGTTACGCCGCTCAGTGATATCAAGATGGATGAACCGGGTGACTACACGGTTTCCTTTAGTGTAGAGGGTATCCGCTACAACAGCGTGCTGCATCTTCTGGACACGACTCCGCCGAGAGCAAACGGTATCCAGTATGAGGGTTTTGCCAACTATCCGAAAGAGCCGATGGAGCTTCTGGACGGTGTTACCGATGCAACTCCGGTAACCGCGGAATTTGTGGAAGATCCGAAGTTTGACGAACCGGGAGAAAGAGATGTTCAGATCCGCCTTCGTGATAACGGCGGCAACGAGACGATCGTGACGTCCCACATCAACCTGAAAGCAGATACGGAAGCACCGGTGATCACCGGACCGAAAGATATCAGCATCATTACGGGACAGGCGATCGCCTATAAGGATAATGTCAAGGTTACCGATAATGCGGACCCGGATATTACCTTTAAGGTCGATAACTCCGAAGTGGATGTCGATAAAGAGGGAACATATACGGT
>ONFC01000104.1 GCA_900317035.1 uncultured Eubacteriales bacterium | reverse complement strand
CGAACTAAGGTTCACAAAATGGTAACATACGCGTCGGAAAGTTTTCGCAAAGTATGCTAGAATAATAATGTTGGGGCTTCACAGAGGGGAGCTCTTTTTTTGTTCCGGGAATCGCAGGAATCACATATGTATGAGTTTTTTCGAAAAGCACTGAAAAACTCATACTTTTTCTGCTTCGATGTATGAGTTTTTTCGAAAAGCACTGAAAAACTCATACTTTTTCTGCTTCGATGTATGAGTTTTTTCAAAAAGCATCGAAAAACTCATACATTGCCCGAGAATCACTCGGCCGCAGCTTCAGTCTCCTCCACTGCGCGGGCGCTGGCCACTTCAGCAGGAACTACATCCGCAGAGATCACTTCACCTGTGACCACCTCGACAGGAGCAACCGGGGCCGGAGCTTCCACAGGCACCGCTGCTTCCACAGCCGCCGCAACCGGAACAGTCTCAGCCACAGCCGGATCAGCAGGAGCTACTGTCTGCGCTACCGGAGCCACAGGAGCCGGAGCCTCAGCACCCGCCGGAGCACTTGCCTCCGCCATCGGAATCATCGTCACTTCCGGGATCTTGATCACAAATTTCTCCGGATCGACCGCTGTAACAATGTTAACATCATTGGAATCAGGGAATTTCGAGCCACACGCACAGCAGTACGCATGCTCCAGAAGATTCGGCCGCTTACAGTTCTTGCACTCTTTGTAGCCCTTTTCATAAAGGATACGCAGACGGCAATTCTCGATATCGATATAGAGATTGGTGATAAACTCACAGCGGGTATTGATCTCGCGCGAAACATCCGCGTTCATATCACGGTACTGGCGGAAATACAGTTTGCCGATCTCATCATACAGGAAGCGGATACGTCCGTCCTTCTCCTCGATCGATTTCTGCAGTATCGCGATCGAATTATTTTTCTTAGGTTCAAACAAAGCAGCCATTTTCTCTGTCCTCCTCATTCCGCGGTCAGACATCGACCGCAGACGCCCCTAATTATATATGGACAGACCGGAATAAACAAGAAGATTTCCTATTTCGCAAGCATTATTGCGATTTCTCCCGCATCACGCCCACGACGCGCTTGATCGGGATGCCCTGCTCGGCATACTTCGTTTCAAACTCGGTCCGGATATTGTCCGCGTCCCACTCGCTGTGGTGCAGATCGCGCGTCACGCACGTCGTCTCCCAGCCGGACGCCTCCATCTCCTCGAGCGTAAAGTCATAGAGCGGATCGTTATCCGTCTTAAAGTGGATCTCCCCGCCCGGCACCATCACCTGGCGGTACATGTCCAGAAATGCGCGGTACGTCAGGCGGCGCTTCGGCTTATTCTGTCTGGTCCACGGATCGCAGAAATTGATGAAGATCCGGTCGACCTCGCCCTCCCCGAAGAACTCGAGAAGTCCCTGCGCGTCGCCCCGGATAAAGAACAGATTCTTCAGGCCCTCGCGCTGCGCCTTCTCCATCGCGAGCAGGCAGCATGACGGCTCGCGCTCGATCGCCACATAGCACACGTCCGGATATTTTTTTGCCATCTGCTCGGAAAAAGAACCCTTCCCGCAGCCGATCTCGACGAACAGCCGGCAGTCTTCCGGCATGCCGCACGCCGTTCTCCACTTCCCGCGGTTGTCCTGCGGCACCTCAAAAAAGTGCTCGGCGCACGCCTCGGTACGGGACACAAGATTCTTCTTTTTGCGCATTCTGGCCATGGTAATTCTCCTTTTTCCGGCCGCCGCTTTCCCTCGGAATATTCATCGGATACCCCGCATCCGGCGGTTTTCCCGCCTCACAGCTCTTCGCGGCAGTCGGCATTTCCCCGCTATTTTACTCGAAAAGCACTCGTTTGTGAACTCTCCGCCCCCTTTTCTCATTCCTGCGCGCCGGCCGCCGGGCGCCCGCCCCCGCACAACATTTGCAAAATCGCGAAAACTAAATATACTTGTATTGAATAAATGAAATCGAGCGTGATTAGACATGAAACCGGATAGCGCAGTTATCACATTCCTACAGAACGGAGAAAAGCATGAGCTTGACCTTCTAGGCAAGCCCGATGATCTTCTGCGCTTTGAAAACACGATCGAGGACGACCGCATCACGATCCGTCTCACACCGAAGTCGGCGATCGAGATCACGGAGCTGAAGGTCGTTTACCCGTATGAGTTCGACGAACGCGACCACATTCTCATGAACGGATATCAGTCCTGGACCGTCTGCAAAGAATACAGCAGCGACACGACCATCGACCGCGCCGAGAATATGGCGAAGGTCCTGAAGCACAGAAAGACTGATAACACCGGCGACCGCCAGTTCACGGACTACGAGAAAGAGAACCGCTGGCTGCACGGTGTAAGCTACGGCTACATCCGCCAGAAGGCGGACTTCCGCTTCTTCGGTTCCCTGAATGAAGCACAGGGCTTCACCTTCTTCGACATCGATACAAAAAAAGAAACATTCACGATCCGAAAAGACCTGCAGACCAGGCTTTTTGACACGGAGTTCACCGCGCTGGACGTTATCTTCCTTAGAGGCACCGAGGACGAGGTCTTTGACGGCTATTTCGAGAAACTCGGCATCACCTCCACGAATGCCCAGCCGATGACCGGCTATACCACCTGGTACCGCCACCAGCAGGATATCTCCGAGCGCCAGATGCTGAAGGACCTCGCCGAGGTCAGCGAAGCGTCTTCCAAGTATGCATGCCAGATCTTCTGCATCGACGAGGGCTACGAAAACGCGCTCGGCGACTGGCTGACACCGAAGAAAAGTGCTTTTCCGCATGGAATATATCCGGTCACGAAGAAGATCACGGGCGCCGGACTTCGCGCCGGCATCTGGATCGCACCGTTTATCTGCGAGAAGCACTCGCGCATCTTTAAGCATCACCGCGACTGGCTCCTGAAGGATAAGTCCGGCAACTACGTCAAGGCCTGCACCTCCTGGAACACGTGCTACTGTCTTGATACCAGCAATGCGAACTTCCGCCGTCATCTGAAGAACGTCCTCATGACGATGAGAGATGACTGGGGGATCTCCGTATTCAAGTTCGACTTCCTCTACGCGGCCTGCATGATCCCATCGACCACGCAGACCAGAGCGGAAAAGATGTACGACTGCATCCATTTCCTGAAGGACTGTGTCGGCGATTCCATCACGATCGCTTGCGGTGTTCCGCTGATGGCGGCCGCCGGCGTCATGGACTACTGCCAGGTCAGCTGCGACCTCTCTCCGGAGTGGTTCCCGCCGCTGTCGCAGGCATCGCGCGAGCAGAACTCCACCTACCGCGCCCTGATGGATATGGTCAACCACCGACAGCTCGCCGGACGTGCGTTTGCGATCTTCACAAATGCGCTCCCGATCAACAACCCTCTCTTCTATTTTTCGAAGGACAAGCGGTTCGCACTCGGCCGCGCGATGGGCATGTCCCGCGGCATGATCCTCACGTCCGACGACTTCAGTTCCTACGAGGCCGAGGACACCGTCACCTGGAACACCATCCACTCCCTTCGTGAGGCGGTCATCAAAGACATTTATACCGAGGGAAAAGAACTCATCCTCGAGTATGAGCTTTTCAAGCAGCCGCAGAGCCTCCGCATCTCTTTGATCGAGTGATTTCATACAGTGTCTTCATTTCCTGCCTCTCTTGCTTTTTTTACATATTAGTGTAAGAATTATAGTAATAAGTTTAACTAAATAAACATCGAGGGATTTAGTTACTAAGAAATAGGAGGAAATGTATTATGTCTTTTTTCTGTCCAAAATGCGGCACACAGCTTCCTGACGGTGCAAATGTGTGCTCCCAGTGCGGCACTCCGATCGGCGCACCGGCTCCGCAGGCTCCAGTAGCTCCGCAGGCTCCGGTACAGCAGGCTCCGCAGGGTTTTGATCCGAACGCTCAGTATGCTCAGCAGCCTTATCCGCAGCAGGGCTATCCGCAGGCTCCGTATGGTGTTGCTCCTGTTGCAGCAGCTCCGAAGCAGCCGGCAAACTTCGACCTTAACGTAGGCGGATTCTTTGGTGACTTCTTCAAGAAACCGATCGAGTCTGTTACATCCAGAGCAACCACTAAGTTCTGGCTGATGGGTCTTATCTTCGCAGGCGCTTATGCGATCCTCGAGTTCATCCTCGCACTGGTCGACCATAAGCACAAAGCAGCTCAGTGGGGATTCTACACACTGCTTTCCGACATTTTCGCAATCGCAGCATTTGTCTGCATCGTAATGCTTCTTTCCTCTGCATTCAAGATCAAGAAGCTGGACTTCCTGTCCTCCATGTCACTTGTCGGCCTGCCGTTCGCACTGACATTTGCATGCCGTCTCGTTGAGTTCCTCAACACGAAGCTCTACGAGGCTATCGATAAGAAGGGTGACTTCTTCTCGATCTCTTCGATCATCGCAGCTATTGCTCTGTACTTCATGATCATCGTCCTTTATGATTTCGCGATCAGCGCAAATCCGGGCGTTATCAGCAAGACAAGAGCTCTGATGTTTGCCCTCGTTGTTATCATTTGCTACCTGCTGGCTGTTAAGTTCTTCGGATGGATGTTCTGGAAGATCTTCGACATGAACAAGGTTATCTACGGCAGCGGAAGCGCTAGCGATCTGAATGAGCTCATGGCTCTCTTCGGCTAATAGCTACTTAGTTTAGATCCACTAAAGCCCCGGACACGGAAGATCTCCTGTCCGGGGGTTTTTTTTGCAAAAGCACCCGCACCGCGGCCGTTCTTCGCCGCCGCCCGGCGCCGGCGGCGGTCCTGTTTTAGCCGGCGCCGCCAAATTCGAAAAAACAGGTTGACAAATCCCTCTGAAATAGATATTATTTTAAGGCACGTGAAACAGACGTTTCACAAATTCGATCAGACATGGAGAAGTCGCGTAGCCTGGTCGAGCGCGCACGACTGGAAATCGTGTAAACCCCAAAAGGGTTTCGAGAGTTCGAATCTCTCCTTCTCCGCCAAAACCCGTAGACCTTGCGTTTACGGGTTTTTTATTGTTCCAGAGGCACTCGTGATATTTTTATTCTTGCAATGGGATGGCAAATTCAGGCAAGGGGGCAGAGATGTTCAAGGTCTGTCCGGGCGATGAATATAGAAAAGAAGATCCGCTGAAAGCAAACCAGGTTATTCGATATGGATCCTGTAGACGAGATCTTCTACAAGGTGTGGATTGATTCCATACGCGCTGACCAGGATAAAATCACTGCTCTTTCCACATCTCACCAAAGAGTAAGAAGGGAATATACAGTTTCCTCCATATCCATAGTTTCCGATAAGAGAATACAGTGAAGCGCCTGCCAGGTAATTCCCTTCTTTATCCCATAATTCGATTGCATCGGTTTCTCCGTTCACAATCAGGAGCTCGTCACCAAGATCAAAGACCGCCTTCATGTCCAGGACCCTCTGCGAATTCTCCGCGTACTCACGGATGAGTTTTCCGTCCAGGTCATACTCAAAAACGTGGTATGTGTGGGAGTAACCACCTTCAGGGGCTTTCAGCTCTTTGTGCGCTCTTACATAGATATTTGTATTCGTGACGAATAAATGCAAATCTCTGTATATCTGTCCCGGCGTATCCAGTTCAAATGGTTCGGAGGTCACTTCTTTCTTTTGCGGATCATAGTGCAGTTTACTGCTTTGACGGTAGATGATTGTCTGTTCATCCGGAGAAACGACAATATCAGGGTCGCAGGACAGTATCGTTTCCTTGCCGCCCGCGTTCTCCACCAGGAGGGGATATCCTGTATACACAGTTAAAAAATCTCCGTCAAGAAGATCGACTGTAATATCGTCTTTTCCCCTAAATGGAACAGTGGTCACCAGGGTCATTTCTTCCCCATTGATCAGATAAACATACAGGCGCTCTTTCACGTCAGAATACAGATAGAGATATTTCTCCGAAGCCGCCACATGGCCTGCAGTTTCCGACTGCGCTATTACAGAGTCTTCCGCCGTGGCATAAAAGACAGGTTCGCTGAAACGGCACTGTACAGGGGTTACTGTATACTCGTTAAGATGCGCTTCTGAAACATTGGTCCGGAGTTCGCCTCTTTCACAAATAAATGGTGGATCTGAAAGACCGAGGTAAGGGAATTTTAGATCGAGATGTTCAAGGAAAGCATATCCTTCATAAGAACCGCTCGGTGTCCATGTGCCCAAGGTGATCTTAGCGGTCATCGACCCCGGGGCGTACCGATAGACGTAGTTCTTCTCCTCTCCTTCAGTTCCATTTCTTATATGAGTTGTGGTATACTCTACAAATTCATATCCATCGATAGTGGTCGTCGGCAGCTTTCCTTCCGCATAATCACGTATCGAAAAGAACTCCCTATACTTATATTCAAATTCATACGCGGTTTCCGTTTTGAACGAGACTCTTATGAAATCATAACTTGGATGATCCGGATCACCGTAGAATGTGAAATAGTTTTCGTCATAAGCATCCGTACGGGTGTAGTCGCGTTCGAAATGTCTGGGAATATCTGCAGACCAGAGCTTCGTATCGATGTGATACGTACCTTTCTTTGAACATCCCGAAAGAAGAACACTGCCCGTCATTACACAAGCAGTTATCGTTGCAAGCACTCGTCTCTTACATCTATTCTTCAAACATGCACCCATCTTCGATCCCTCCGTTTGCTCTCATTCTACTGTAAGACGAGATCTCCCGCAATTGCAAAAGAAATACCCCCACCGGTTTTTCTGAAGGCCCCCAAAGCCGGACAAAACTTTGGGGGAGCACATCAATGAACCGATGAGGGTGCTTTTCAGTTATGAAAGACTCCGGGCCGATCCGATGGAAGATCCCGGGAAATCCCGCTTAGTAGAACTTGATCCCGAGTTTATCGCACCTCTCGGAAAAATCCCTCGAGTAGATGATCGTCTGCACTGTTGCGACCAACCCGTTACGTACGGAATAGTTGAGATATGCGTTCAACTTGGACGAGGTGCACCTGGTTCCCATCGCTGCCGTATAGATCATCTGGATCGCATTGACTCTATTCATATCCGTATACTTCGTCCAGTTTGCGGAGAAAAGAGAATAATAGAGGAAATCCGACGCGGAAATGCTCTTTGTCTGCAGTTTATAGGCAGTCTTCAAATAATCAGAAGGATATCTCAGATCCATATAGGCATACGCCTGACGCACGAAGGTCTCTATTTTACTGGAGAGGACTCTGACATAGATGGTCGTCCAGGAACTCGACCACTCGCTGAATGCGAAAGAGAAACTATAGTATCCGGGTTGGAGATTATCCAGGCGAAGCGCTTCGGACAGCGCGTTCTGCTCGCTACTGTACTGTCCGCCTTTGATCCTGCGGTCATGGGACAGTTCTCTCAGCTCGAAATAATCCCGCTTCGAATTGAATGAGATCCTCGCGGTTGCTTTTCGGATATAGGTATCGGTATCCTGGTTTCTGACTTTGACCGACAAGGTGAACGAGGATCCGACATTGGTGATTGTACCGTTCAGAAAATGAGTGTCTCCCTCAACCACATAGTACGTACCTTCTGAACCCATCATGTTTCTGGTTCCGTTTTTGACAACCTGGAGGTTCGAAATAAGAGGTACCTGGGGTGCTGCCGCAAATACACTTCCGAATGGGATGAAAAGGATCACCAAAGCCATCAGAAGCGTAGCGGCCTTTGCCATACGCTTTGATTTTTCCATACAATTACTTCC
>ONFC01000166.1 GCA_900317035.1 uncultured Eubacteriales bacterium | reverse complement strand
TTACTCCGCAGACATAAACATCCACAGTATCAACGTTCAGTCCCGTGAACTTCTCGACGTCACCCTTGACCTTCTCCTGGATGAGCCACGCCACTTCGGGAATAATCTTGCCGTAACTGATAACGGGGTAGCATGTAATGGAAACGGTGTTGTCGTCATTCTCATCGAAAACGACCCTTACACCCTTACCTTCGTGTACTACCCCGGCCTTCTCCTTCAACGCAACAGCGAATGAAGGTACTAGCGATACAACCCCGTCTATCCTGAGCGCAGCCTCGGCGGCATACTGGGCCACAAAGCCCTGTGTCATCGAGCGGTCGCCCTTGATAGATTCGGAATTGAAGTTACTTTCCATGTCAAAAATCGGTAGTCTTTAAGCTGAAGACTTAAGCTCTCTCGAGATACTCTCCCGTTCTTGTATCTACTCTGATCGTCTCTCCCTGGTTAACGAAGAGAGGTACCTTAACAACAGCACCTGTCTCAAGTGTAGCATACTTTGAAGCGTTGTTTGTAGTATCGCCTCTTACGCCGGGCTCGCACTCAGTGATAACGAGCTCAACAGTGATGGGAAGCTCAACCTGGAAGATATCACCCTTGTAGGATACAACCTTACAAACCATCTCTTCCTTGAGGAACTTGATGGAATCGCCGATCTTATCGCCAGAGATCGGGATCTGCTCGTAAGATTCCTGATCCATGAAGTAGTAGAGGTCACCCTCAGAATAGATATACTGCATATCTCTTCTTGTGAGCTGAGCCTGCTCGAACTTCTCGTTAGGGTTGAAAGAACGCTCTACGACAGAACCTGTCTTAACGTTCTTATACTTAGTACGTACGAAAGCGGCACCCTTACCAGGTTTTACGTGCTGGAATTCCACAACCTGGAAAACCTGACCGTCCATCTCAAAGCACATACCGTTTCTAAAATCACCAGCGCTAATCATAAATGTTCCTCCGAAATATACACAAATTTATGTTATCCATTTTATTACGTTATAACAGTTTATATGAACATCTTCAAATCCGCAAGTAAAAAGAAAGGCAATTTAGTAATTTTATATAAATTACACAAATACAGGGCTATTCATGCCGCTGATACGTGAGAAAGCTCCCCTTTTGAGGGAGCTTCCTTAATCCAGCTCATACGGCCCGATTTTATTTATGACGTTTTTTCTCGATAAGGACAGTCATCGTTATACCCGCTGCAGCTGTGATGATCAACATCCAGGCAAGCGGAGTTTTATCAACAGATGTGTCACCTGTCTTCGGAAGGCTCTTTCCCTTCACTTTACCGATATTGACTGTAGCCAGAGCCTCGCCGTCTGTGAAAGATACCTTGATCTTATGCTCCCCCTCCGAAAGAGTATCGAGATAGGAACTCTTCAGAGTCAGAACCAGGCTTCCTTTCGTAGTGGTACCCTGCTCTTTTGTGACCGTCTTACCATCGATCGTGCTTTCCTTATAGTTATCGAAAGTCTTATGATCATTGATGTTTCTCTTTACTGTAATGACCAGGTCTTTCTTACAGCCGATGTTATAGCTGCCGTTCATATTATCAGAGATCGTGTAGATGATCTCTCCCTCCTCGATGGTAAAAGCACCTGTACCGAAGGACACTTCATAATTTCCCTGATCCTTCTTTCCATCTGTATTGATCTGATATATACCCTCATCCTCACCGGCTACACGGGAGATCGTGTAAGAGATCATATCTGCTGTATCCCCATCAGCAAGACCGCTTACTTTTGCTGTAAGAGCCGGATCTTCTTTCCCTTTCACTTTCAGGATGTTGTCAGGAGTAACGGTCGCATGTGCTTTTGAAATAAAAACACTGATCGCGTGTTCCTCAATATCAGCAAATCCATCATTTCCGAAGACTTTATAATAAACTTTGTATTCACCGGCATTCTTTGCTTTCGGAACATCTTCAGAATACGTACCATCTTCACCGATTTTATACTTCATAGAACCATTCACCGCGCATCCCGGAATGATCAAGGCCTGCTCTTTCCCGTTATATGCCAGTCCATCAAGCGCAACAGGCGATTCAAGAACAGAGGCCGGCTGGATAACAGTAAGATCAATACATACGAAGGAAGAAGCAAGATCCGTCAGTTTTTCTCCGTTATACTGCTCGGAATAGATCTTCATAACATATTTGCCGTAAAGTCCGGAAGGGATCGTGACATCGGCAGTACCGGATACAGAATCCTGTGCGATCCGGCCATAGTAGAGTACGCGGTCAGGAGCCTTCGCATCAAAAAGCATCACAGAAACAAACTCGTTGGCCCCATTCTTTGCATTCTCGTAAGAGATACTCACCTTTTTTCCTGCTTCGACCGTTCCGTCTCCGGTAAGAGAAGCCCGGAATTTATTGCGGGAACCATCTTTCAGTGTCATCTTCCAGGAAGAGATTCCGGAAAGATCATAATCTTCTACTGCCTTAAGAGCATCCGGTCCGGTTTCACCGGAGATTTTCCCTTTTCCCTCTGAAACAGCACTGAGCATTACAATATTTGAAAACTTGACAGAAACACCGAGACGGACCTTGAAATCATTCCCGATATCCACACCATCATTTATGATACGGCCTTTCTCTGTGCCCGAATTATCAATACAGGCAATCAGATTATTCGGCACATTTACCGTATTCGGATCATCTGGTTTGCCAGGTGAACAAAGAACGGTGTCTTCGATCCCTCTTATCTCAGAAGGAAGACCGGTAGCTTCTCCGGTCGAGAGCGGCCACATCAGCTGATCCCATACAGGCCAGCCACCAGCTACACCGCCGCAACCATAATTCTCCGTATACAAACTTACCGGAAGATCTTTCAAAAGAATTGCAGAACGTTCCTGTTCCGACAGACCTTTTTTCGTATAATCCTTTACCGCATTATGTAAAGTTGACTCATGATATGCATTTTTCTTAGCCGGATCCTCATTGAATTTACTGGTGAAAAGAGAAATATCCGAATAGAGTACGACCGCCCTATACGAAGCATCGGTAGAAACACAGCCTGTCCTGTCATATCCGATGACTCGATAAGGAACTGCTGTTTTCTCATCATCTCCGAGATTACCGAAATAGACTATGTCTGCGTCCTTGGTGTCACTGCCGTCTTTCAGCACGGAATGATCAAATACGATCGACCGGCTCATGTCCGGTTCGTTCTCTGCAGCGAGAACAGTTGCTGTCTCATTGGACAAAATTGCGACATTTATGGATGATATTGTAGCCAAACTTGCCGCCAATGAAATTACTCTTCTGATTTTCTTTTTCATAGGAATCTGTTTTTCTCTTAAATCGCACTATAAACAAATAATCGAAAGTTGCGCAGACGATATTTCAACACTATGAACGAGAGTTCCGCGACAAATTTACACAATTAATAGAAAGTGTAAATTATCTCAAAAACGGCAAAAAATCAGAATCGGAAAATTTTACGTAAGATCCACTCCGGGAATCTCTTCAGAACGACATAGAAAACTTCTTTCTTCGAGTAACGTTCAACAAAAATACTAAAGATACCTGCTTTATTCGCGGCAGCAACATCGGTGAAAACCTGATCCCCGATCATGATCGTCTTTTCTTTATCCGCTCCGATAAGATCCATTGCTTTAAAAACACCTGAAGTTCCGGGTTTGTTTGCATAAGATACACAGGGGATCTTCCGCTCCGATAAGATCCATTGCTTTAAAAACACCTGAAGTTCCGGGTTTGTTTGCATAAGATACACAGGGGATCTTCAGCATATCCGCGATCTTTTTCGAACGGTCGGATTTCGCATTTGATACCAGGCACAAAGAAAAACCGAATTTCTGCATCTTCTCAACCATCTCATACGAATAGTCGATCGGTTCCGTATAATGATCCGGCGCGAGCGTATTATCGAAATCAAGAAGAGCATACCTATATCCTTTGGAGTACAGATCCCCAAAATCGATATCACTTACTTTCTTGGCGCACATGGCCGGACGGAAAATATTCTTCATGCAAAAACCTCACTAATTGACGTATGTAGCATACCAATCATGGTCAAAATGTGCAACTATGCGTCTTTTGCTTGCGAAACGTGTCTATATAAATATATAATGTTTTGAGATATTAATAGGAGGATCAGGATATCTCCTGAACATAGATATGAAAGTTACTAAATTTGGTGGTTCGTCTCTGGCGGATGCCGCTCAGATCAAAAAAGTATGTGAGATACTGTTAAGCGATAAAGAAAGACAGGTCATCGTCGTTTCCGCACCTGGAAAGCGCTTTTCTTCCGATATTAAGGTCACCGACCTTCTGATCGCTTTAGCTGACGCGAAGATTGCCGGACAGTCGGGTGAAAAAGAACTTCAGGCTGTTCTCGACCGTTTCGCTTCTATCTGCGATGAGCTTGAGATTCCGGAATGTATGGATTCAATCAAAGAGAGTATCACAGAATCCATCAAGATGCCGATCAAAGATGCCGGCCGCTATATGGATGCTACAAAAGCACTTGGTGAGGACAGCTGCGCTCGTCTGGTCGCAACATACCTCAACAAGACCGGCCATAAGGCAACCTACTGTAATCCGAAGGTCGCAGGACTTCTTCTCGAGACAGAAGTTGGCGGACATGTAAAAGTTCTTCCGCAATCCTATGATAATCTTGCAGATCTTGCACGTCTTCGCGAGATCTGTGTATTCCCTGGATTCTTCGGATATTCCGAAGACGGCGAGATCATCACCTTCTCCCGTGGCGGATCAGACATCACCGGTGCTATCCTTGCCGCTGCTGTGCATGCCACCGTATACGAGAACTGGACCGATGTTGATAATGTGTATGCCGTAAATCCGAATCTGGTCAAAGATCCGTTTGCTGTTACTGAGATCACTTATGACGAGATGCGTGAGCTTGCATATGCCGGTTTCTCCGTTCTTCACGAGGAAGCCCTCTACCCTGCATTTGTCCGTGGTATTCCGGTAAACATCCGTAACACAAATCATCCGGAAGCTAAGGGTACCATGATCGTTGCCAAGCGTACTCACTACGATTCTCTCGTAACCGGTATTGCCGGCGAGAAAGGCTTCTGTGCTCTGAACATGAGCAAATACCTTATGAATCGTGAAGTAGGCTTCCTCGTAAAGGTTCTTTCTATCATCGCTGACGAAGGAATCTCGATCGAGCATATGCCTTCCGGAATCGATTCTGTGTCCATTATTTTAAGAGCAGCGGACTTTACACCGGAAAAAGAGCGCCGTATCGTACAGCGCATCAGCCTTGAACTGAATGTGGATAATATCTCTGTCAATCGTGATCTCGCTATCGTCATGATCGTTGGTGAAGCGATGGCGAATACGGTTGGTACTACAGCTCGTGCTGCAACCGCACTTTCCAAAGCAGGTATCAACTTAGAGCTTATCAATCAGGGCGCTTCCGAGATCTCCGTTATGTTCGGCGTTCGTGAAGAGTACTGTTCTTATGCGGTTAGAACACTTTACAAAGAGTTCTTCGGCTGATCAAAAAACAATTTATAAAAGCATGGCCAAAGTGGCGGAATCGTTAATCCGGTTCCGCCACTTCATATGTGATTGGTCCTTCAAAGTTTAATTTCGTATTCGCAAACAGTAACTCATCATGGATCTGCAAGTAATCTGGATTTCTCACAGTGACATACTTTAACGTATAATCAGCATATTCAGGATTCTTGATGACTTTCAGATTCTTTAGATTTACCTGTTTGGTGACACAAAGAGGATACTTATACTGTTCAGGATCGGCCAAATAACCAGGCATAGCTTCATCTGAAGAAGGAGCATTGTTTAGGACCGAAGTATAGATGTTAAAACCTCGCTGAGTATAGAAAACTGTAGCCGGACCATGGTCGATTTCGCCCTTTTTGTTATATATATGAACGATCTCTCTCGCATCGATCGTTAAACCATCTATATCCACAACAGTTGGAAGTGCACTATAGTATGTAATGCCATTCTCTTCAAACGGTTCATAACAATACTTATTTTCAGGATCATAGATCGCCTGGATCAAGTCGGCTGTATAATCATTACCAATATCCCAGGTGCAATTCTTAATGTAAATATTCCCAAACCAGGCACTGCCATAGTCATTTCTCAACGTGATGAAATGATCGGCGTGAATAGTTACATTTTCAAGATACATATCACCAAATCCAACAGCCGCAACACCACGGGTACCAAGCGTGCTATCTTTTACAACAAGGTTATACGTTCCCTTATGCGCATCGATACGATTCACTGACGAATAATTTTGCATGACGATCGTTTTACAATAATTCGTTCCGGTAGTTCCCCATCTTGTGCTATCCATAATTCCGGTCGAATCTTCTTTCGTAGGAGCACACACACAGTGATCGATCGTAATATTCGCAGCATATTCCGCATAATAGTCATATGGAGCTGTCGAATGAGTATTATCACCCTTATTAAATACACGTTTATGATTCGAGAAAACGCAATCCTTTAACGTAACATATGCACAGTGATCGATACGGAAAAATCCCTGATGCGGAGCTCCGAGACGCGGAACAGAATCACCGTTTACATACATGGCATCCTCACCGGTAAGATAATGTTTTACGCCCTGGAGAGTGACATTGGATCTGGTAACTGATATACCGCGATGCACATATTCTCCTGAGTTAAGTACATTTACGATCGTGGTAAATGTACCGCCCGTTACCGTAAGAGGTACTTCATCGATCGGATATTTCTCAACAAAGTATATCTCTTTCCAGTCCCACTGAAGCTTTGTCGTCGGATCTATTCTTCCATCCTTATCGACGATAATGATCTCCTGCTGATTACGGCCGTCCGGATCAGATGCAGTAGCCGAACCGAATCTTCCCCATCGGAGATAGGCCATCGTTTTAAAAACAAACAGATTTCTTTCTTCAAATCTCTCGCCATCTCTTAACTGAAACTGAGTTGTTTCTTTAGAAAATGTCTGATTCAGGAAATTCTGTTGTGTGGCAATACTAGGGAAACTCGAAGACACGGCAGGATTATACAGCGGATAATTCTTAAGTCTCGGATCGATTCCAAAATAAACACCGCAATCCTCCTTAAGGTAATATGTACTTCCTTCTTTCGTCGGAGCAACTGTAAACAGATAGCACGCTCCTTCATCTGCCGTCATCTTGGAATCATCGATAATAAACTTCGCATCTCCCCAGTCAGTCGGAGTCTTGATAAGCGCACCCTTCGGATTTCTCGGATCCATATGGTTGATACGATAAGTAGCACCTTCGTCTGCTTTAACAGGAAGATTATGCTCGTTCGCATATTCGTGTGCCCGTACGATAGAGTTATAATCGTCCGGATCTGATGCCTGCTTAAAGGATGAATATTTTACGAAATCACCCTCATTTTCACTTCCCGATCCGCTTCCGGAGTAGGTGAAATACTTATACGCGGAATCTCCATACGCCAGCATGTATCTTCCGAGCTCTTTCATGCTCTCCTTATAATC